>JAFGOJ010000261.1 GCA_016926575.1 Anaerolineae bacterium
GGAAGGGGTCCGGGGGAACCGGAAGGTAAACCGCAGGTTTACCCGTTCCCCCGGCGGGGTGCAGGGGCGGAGCCCCTGCAAGGCATTCGTTGAACGAGGGCGGTGGGTTTGAAACCCGCCCTACGGGGCCGTAGGCTTATTTTCTAAACAGACGAGGAAGCTAAATGACGACATCCGTGTGGAAATCTGAACCCCGGCAAACCGTGCAGGCGCGGTTTCCTGATGGACGGACGCTCGAAGCGGCCGTCGGGACGCCGGTCGAGACGTATGTGCAGGCGTATGGCGATGATACGGTGCCGGTCGTCGCGGCGCTGGTGGATGGCGAACTGCGCGAGTTGAGTTATGCCCTGCGGCGGGACGCCGTGGTCGAGCCGGTGCTTCTTTCCCATTCCGATGGCGTCCGCATTTACCGGCGCTCGCTGTCGTTTCTGCTGGTCGCAGCCATTGAGGAGCTGTTTCCGGGCACGAAGGTGGTCATCGACCACTCGCTGCCGTTTGGCGGTTACTTCTGCCGTTTGTTGGGCCGCGATCCGTTTACTCAGGAGGAACTGGAAGGCGTCGAGGCGCGCATGCGCGAGATCGTGGTTGAAAATGCCCGCATCAGCAAGGAGCGCGTGCCGATCGAGGAGGCGTTGGCGATTTTCCGCCAGCGGGGCGACGCCGATAAGGTGCAGCTCTTTTCCCGCCGGCGGAAGGACTACCTCATCCTCTACCGCCTGCACGATTTTCAGGATTACTTTCACGGCTACATGCTCCCTTCGACGGGCTATCTCAAGTATTTTGCCCTCTACGCATCGGACCAGGGGTTCGTGCTCCAGTACCCGCGTCGCCACTGGCCGACGGAATTGCGGCCCTACATCGAATATCCGCGCCTGCATGCTGTGTTCAGCGAGTACAGCGACTGGCTGGCGCGGCTGGGCGTCGAGGACGTGGGGTGTTTGAACGAAGCGATAGAGCACCGGCGGGTGCAAGAGATCGTGCTCGTCTCGGAGGCGTTTCACGAGGGACGCATTGCCCAGATCGCACGAGACGTCGTCGAGCGGCGGGACACGGTGCGGTTGGTGTTGATCGCCGGCCCCTCGGCCTCGGGCAAGACGACGTTTTCCAAGCGCCTGTCGATTCAGTTGCTGGCGCACGGCTTGCAGCCGTTCCCGCTGGCGTTGGACAATTACTTCGTCGACCGGGAGGACACGCCGCGCGACGAGAAAGGCGAGTACGACTTCGAGGTGCTGGAAGCGCTCGACCTGACGCTGTTCAACCAGCAACTGCTGGCGCTGATGACCGGGCAGGAAGTGACGCTGCCCGAGTTCGACTTTCACGCCGGCGTTCGGCGTCAGGGGGCCACGGTGCAGCTCGACCCCGACCACGTCATCGTGTTGGAAGGCATCCACGGCCTGAATCCCAACCTGGTGCGCGCCATCCCCCGCGAGCGAACGTACCGCATCTTCGTCTCTGCGCTGACACAGTTGAACATCGACCGGCACAACCGCGTGCCCACCACCGACACGCGCCTCATCCGGCGCATCGTGCGCGATGCCCGGTCGCGGGGTTACTCGGCCGAGCAGACATTGGAGCGGTGGGAGAGCGTCCGTCGGGGCGAGAAGCGACACATCTTCCCCTACCAGGAGCACGCGGATGTGATGTTCAACTCCGCGCTGGTTTACGAACTGTCGGTATTGAAGCCGTTAGTCGAACCGCTGCTGCTGCAAGTCGACCACAACAGCCCGCGCCGGGTGGAGATCAAACGGCTGCTGGCGTTCCTGGAGTGGTTCACCCCTTGTACGTCGGACCTGGTGCCAGACAACTCACTGCTGCGTGAGTTCATCGGCGGGTCGATTTTGCGGGACTACACGCCCAGTAGGTGAGCAGGAGGCAGGAAGCAAGAAGCAAGGTCACAGCCCCTTGCTTCTTGTTTTTTTCCGGCCGTTATCCGTGGCGGCGGACGAAGCGGTGCAGGCGCTCCAGGGCCTCTTCGATCTGCTCGTAGGCCGTGGCGTAGGAGCAGCGCACGTATCCCTTCCCACTGTTGCCGAAGGCGCTGCCGGGCACCACGGCGACGTGTTCTTCATCGAGCAGGGTCTCCGCGAATTCGACCTCGTTCATACCGGTGATGGCGATAGAGGGGAAGGCGTAGAACGCGCCCTTCGGCTCGATGCAGGTCAGCCCGATCTCGTTCAGGCCGCTGACGATCAGGCGGCGACGGCGGTCATACTCAGCGCGCATCTCCTCAATGTGGGGCGCGCCGACCTGTAGGGAGGCCAGCGCGGCGTACTGGGAGACGGTGGGGGCGGACATGATGGTGTACTGGTGGACGAGGCGCATCATCGACAGAATCTCCGCCGGGCCGGCAGCGTATCCCACCCGCCAGCCGGTCATGGCCTGGGCTTTGGAGAAGCCCATCAGCAGGATGGTGCGGCTGTACATCCCGGGCAGGCTGGGGAAGCAGACGTGCTCGGTGTCGTAGACCAGTTGGTCGTATAGCTCGTCGGAGATGACGACCAGATCGTGGCGCTTGACGACGGCGGCGATCTGGTTCAGGCGCTCGCGGCTCATCACGGCACCGGTGGGGTTGTTGGGGTAGCCGAGAAGGATGGCTTTGGTACGCGGACTGATGGCCGCTTCGATGTCCTCGGCGGTGACTTGCCAGGCGTTCTCGGCCTTGGTGGGCAGCATGAGCGGCACGCCTCCGGAGAAGATGACCTCGGGGGCGTAGGAGACGAAACAGGGTTCGGGGATGATCACCTCGTCGCCCGGATCGAGGATGGCGGTGCAGGCCAGGTAGAGGGCTTCGGAGACGCCGACGGTGATCAGAATCTCGCTGGCGGGGTTGTAGGTCTGGCCGTAGAGCTTGTCCAGATGCTCCGCGATGGCGCGGCGCAGTTCCATCAGCCCTGAGTTGGAGGTGTAGTGCGTCTCACCTCGTCGCAATGCCTCGATGCCGGCCTCGATGAACGGTTCGGGGGTGGCAAAGTCGGGCTCGCCGATGCCCAGGCTGATGACGTCGTCCATCGTAGCGGCGATGTCGAAGAAGCGGCGGATGCCGGAGGGGGGAACGGTCGAAATCCGTTCGGAAATAAAGTGGTGTGAACGTGCCATTGGGACTCCTTTTTGCAGATTGCAGATTAAAGGTTCAGTGATTTCAGGTAGGCGATCAGGTCGTCGCGGGTGGCAGGTTGGCGCAGGGTGACTTCGATGCAGGCTTTGAGGTGGCGCAAGGGGTCGCCCGCGGCCATCCATTTGCCTTCGACGGGATGGACGATGACGGTCGACTGCCCTGCCAGTTTGTCTACCGCGTCGGCTAACCACAGCTCACCGCCCTTGCCTGTTTCCAGGGTCTCCAGGACGTCGAATAGCTCGGGCGTGAAGACGAAGTGGCCGATCTGAACCCAGTTGGAGGGGGCGGTGCCGGGTTCGGGTTTCTCGATGATGCGGGCCATGACGGTGCTCGAACCGGGTTTGAATTCGATGGAACCGTAGAGGTGGATTTCGTCGTCGGGCACCCACTGAGTGGCGAGAGCCGCCGCCGGCTGGTGGGCCCGGAAGGCGTCGAGCATCTGCACGGGGGCCGGTATGTCGGCCAGGATGATGTCGTCCCCAAACATGTAGTAGAACGGCTCGCCCGCCGAAAGCCAGGGCCGGGCCGCCAGGGCCGGTGAGGCGTTGCCGTAGGGCAGGTGCTCCGGCTGGCGCACGAAGACGATGTTGGCCATCTGTGTGATGCGTCGCATCTCTTCCAACACGTCCAACTTGCCCGCACGCTCCAGGTGGCGCTCCAGAGCCGGGGCCGGCGCGAAATGCTGCTGCACCGCCTCGCTCACCCCGCGCACGACGACGATGATCTCCTCGATCCCCGCAGCGACCAGCCCCTCCACGTGGTACTGGATCAGTGGCACTCCGGCGATAGGGACCATTTCCTTCGGCACAGCCTTCGACGCGGGCAGAAAACGGGTGCCGTATCCGGCGATGGTGATGATTCCTTTCATAGCGCTCCTTAATCAGATTGCAGGTTACAAAGTGCGAATTGCGAATGACGACTGGCTTGTTCATAGGCGTGGGCGACGCGCAGGATGGTTTCTTCGCCCAGGGCCGGTCCCATGATCTGGAGGCCGATGGGTAGGCCGTGTTCGTCGACGCCGCAGGGGAGGCTCAGACCGCAGATGCCGGCCAGGTTGACCGACAGGGTGAAGACGTCGGAGAGGTACATCTGCAGCGGGTCGTCGACTTTCTCGCCCAGACGAAAGGCGGTGGTGGGGGCGGTGGGCGCGACGAGGACGTCGACTTGCTCGAAGGCGCGGTCAAAGTCCGCCTTGATCAGCGTGCGCACTTTCTGCGCCTTGAGGTAGTAGGCGTCGTAGTACCCGGCGCTGAGGGCGTAGGTGCCGAGCATGATGCGCCGCTTGACCTCGGGTCCGAAGCCTTGCCCGCGCGTGCGCGCGGTGGCAGCCTCCAGCGTGGGCGCGTCGACGCGCAGGCCGTAGCGCATGCCGTCGTAACGGGCCAGGTTGGCGCTGGCCTCGGCCGGGGCGATCAGGTAGTAGACCGGCAGGGCGTAGTCGGTGTGCGGCAGGCTGACCTCGACCACGTCCATCCCCA
>JAFGOJ010000262.1 GCA_016926575.1 Anaerolineae bacterium
GAAAATGCCCACCCTCCCGCAGGTTCCAAACCTGCGGGAGGGTGAAGGCCGCCCGAGGCGTTGACCCAGGCCCATTTGCGGAAGGGGTCCGGGGGAACCGGAAGGTAAACCGCAGGTTTACCCGTTTCCTTGGCGGGGTGCAGGGGCGGTAGGGGCGCAGTAGGGGTCGGTCTCAGACCGACCCCTACTAGTCCTGGTAACCGAGGGCCGGCGGGTTTGAAACCCGCCCTACAAGGCTGGACACCGATTGACACAGATCACCGTTCAGACGGGGTCATTGCGAGGGCGCGCAGCGCCCGAAGCAATCTCCACTACGGCATCACCTCGTAGATGCGCACCCCGCTCACGTCGTAGACCAGCCGCAGCAGGCCCTGTGTGACCATCGTGTCGAACTTCGCCAGCCCGTCTGCGGGGTAGTAGAGCCGCTCGTACGGGCCGACGTAGACGTACTCTACCTCGTACTGGGTCAGAATCTCCCAAGCGCGGGCCATGTCGGCCGTGGAGAAGCACTCGGTCACGTCGATGCGGCGCTGTTCGACGATGAACGTGTTCCCCGCCATGCGCTGCTGCACCTGGTGCCAGCGCCAGCCGATGACGGTGGGCAGCCCGGTGTAGATCGATACCCGGTTGCCCCAGCGGTACTCGGAAATGCCCAGTCCCTCCAGAATCACCGGCGATCCAGGCACGTGATCCTGCAACCAGACGATGGCGTCGTAATCCGCCGCGATGTCGACCTCGCCCACCGGGTCGTAGTAGACGGGCGTGAGTTTCATGTACGCCATCCCGTCCAGCGTGGGGCCGGTGGCGTCGGTGAACCGGTCTCCCAGCTTGGCCGGAATCGACAGCGCCGGGAAGAGGGCCATGGCCAGAATCAGGCCCATCGCCGCTACCCACCACGCGTCCTGCCATTCCTCCGGCAGCTTGCGCACGGCGTCCGTCAGCCAGGCCAGCGCCGCCGCTGCCGCAATAGCCAGGCACGTCCACGCCTGGTAGTAGAACTTGAAGACCGTGTTCATGCGGTCCGCGCCCACCGAGATCAACTCCACGCCCAGGCAGATGCCCATCGAAAGGAGGAGCAGCCCCCAGACGAAGCGACGCTCCACGGTCGCGTCGCCCACCATCGCCATCGCCGCCGCCGCGCCGACGGGCACCGCCACTACGGCCAGCGGGATGCCCAACTCTCGCACGGCTAGCCCCACGATCAACGCCCCGCCCAATGTCAAGGCCACGCCGAACAGCAGGCCGCGTTCTTCACCCTGCACCGGTTTCAGCAACCGCCAACCCGTCGCGGCCATCAACGCGGTCAGCGGGACCAGGAATTGCCCCTTCAGCAGGAGGAAGATGTCCAGGGGGATGCGGCTTTCCTCCCAACCTGGTTGCCACGTCTCTACGCCGCTCACGGCGGGGACGTAGGTCTGTGTGTAGGGTTGGAAGAGCAGGAACGCCAGCCCGACCAACAGCGCGGCCCGCCACGCCAAAGCGGGCAGGTCGCGCCATGCCAGGCCCATGCCCAGCACCAGACCGGCCACTCCCACCAGCAGGTAGGTGGGGAAATCCCACGTGTTAGTGGCCCATAGCATACCCAACGCAAGACTTCCCAGCAGGCAACTGAACAGCCATCCTTCTCGCAGCCGGTACCCGCCGCGGGCCCAGTTCAGCGCCAGTCCCAGCATCACCAGCGTGTACGGCAGCGCGAGCATGTGCGCGTGCGGGTCGCCATACAGGAACGTAAAGGCCGGAAATTCGGTGAAAGCGGGGAACGGCACCATGCGCGTCGGCTCCCAATAGGGGGTCTCGGGCCGGAAGGGCAGTTGCGCGCCTTCGAACAGCACCTGTCTCAGCCCCTGCAGCGCCTGGACGAATGCGGGCAGGCCGGGGATGGTGCTCTCGAAGGGCGGTTCGATGGATAGCATACGCAGGCCGTTGTAGATGACGCGCAGCTCGCCCAGGTTTCCCAAGAGCAGCATAAAGAGCACCGCCAGCCCGCCGGCAACGTAAGGGCGGTAGCGGTCCAACCATCCGTCGCCGTCACCTTCGCCCGTCAGGTTGAATGCGACGGAAAAGGCCGCGCTACCGACGATGGCGAAGAACAGCGCCAGGGCCAGGTTGTAGGCGATGGAGGGGAGGATGCCCGTCAGCTTGGTCAACGTCGACACCAACACGAAGCCGAAGTAGTAGTAGTTGAGATAGCCGCCGGAGAGCCACGGGTCGTAGGGCGGGAACCAGGTCGATTTGATCACCGCGGTGAGGTAGGCGAAGTCCATCGGCTTCTCGCCGCCGACGACCGGGTGCCACAGGTCGGGGTTCTGAACCCGCACCAGGGTCCAGGCGACAAAGAGCAGCAGGAACAGCCCCTCCTCTATCAAAAGCATGCGCCGGTTCTCGCGTACGAACGCCGTCAGCGCGCCCCAGCGCCGCCAGGCGACCGCGCCGCCCAATGCCGCCAGCAGCCCCACCATCAGCGCAATGGTCGAGCGGGTGTTGGGCAGCACGTGCAGGCTGGCCGCCAGCCAGGTGAGGTACGCAACGACCAGCAGCCCCACCGGGCGGGCAAAGCCATAGCCTCGGTCGCGCAGGCGCGGCAGCGCCACAAAGAGCAGGGGGAACGCCAGCCAACCCAACGCCGCCGCCGCCAGGTACCACGCTGCTGCTCCCAGCCATTGGAAGCGGTTCAGCCAGCCGTCCCGGTCGAACATCTCGGACCACGTCCCGCCGGCGCGCTGCTCGGCCCAGGCGGCAGTGTCGAGCAGCGCGTCGCGCGGCCCCTCACCCTCGTCCGCCCCGCCACCGCCGCCGAACAGGTCCCCCAGGCTCGGGGTGACGTCCTGCGTGGTCACCCACACCACCTGGTCGACCAGCGCCGCGGGCAGGAGCGCCGCAGCCTGCGCGCGGGAGTAGGCCGCGGTCTTGCGGAAGATCAACACGCGCGGGTGGTCGTAGACGCTGAAGGCTTCCTCGGCCGTGGGCATCGGCACGGAGATGCTGCCCGGCCGGTACTGGTACGTGGCCTCCGGGACGGGGAAGGGTTCCTCCTGGTCGGGGAACTCGAACGGGCCGAGCGCCATCGGCGAGACGAAGTCTGCCACCAGTTCGAAGCCCAGTTCGCCGTTGAAGAGCGCCTCGTAGTAGGCCATCGTCAGCGGGTAGCGCGAGGCCAGGCGCGGAATCGACGCGTAGAGCCGGTTGCTGCCGGTGATGATCACGTCCGCCTCGTCCAGCCAGTTCAGCAGGTTCTCCCGCTTTTCCAGCGTGTCGGGATGGTAGAGCTGGAGCGTGCCCTCGGAGCTGGTGGTCAGCCCGCGGTACATCCCGCCGAAGGGGTCGTGCCCGTCGATGCGCAAAGGAGGTGCCCAGTCCCAGTGCTCCGTGGCCAGAACGGACGTGTACAACTGGATCGTTCCGCCCTCCACGACCTCGACGACCAGGTAGTAGGACGAACCGGGGATCAATCGCACAGGTGCGTCGAGCGGGTAGAGCGCCGCGACGCCGCTCAGCTCCGCCGGCGGGTCGATCTCCCGCGTCGCTTCGGCCAGCACGCGCTGGCCGGAGGGGTCGGACGCCACGGCGACGCGCAACTGCTCGGGTTCCCGGTCTGCCTCAGGGTCGCTGACGTGGTTCAACGCCACGCCCACCAGTTCCGCGTCCACGTCGACGGTGAAGGGGAACCCCAGCGGCACGTCGTCGGTGAAGACGACCCCGGCGGGAATCGTGACCTGAATCTGGTCGTCGCCCGCCGCCGTGCGCAAGTAGACCGTGGCGGCGGTGGGCACGTTCTCGAAAATCCAGCGGGACGCGGCGATGCGCGTGTGCGAACGCGTGTAGATCGACGTGCCGCTGGCGGCCCAGCCCAGCGCGCCGAGGAAGACCAGGCCCGCCAGCCCGAGCGCCAGCCAGTGGCGCAGCCGGCGCTGCTGCGCGCCCCAGGCCCACTCGACCAGCCGGGCGACCGCCCACGCGGCCAGAACGGTGAACACCGAGTAGATGGGGATGAAGTAGCGGATCGATTTGACCCACTGGACGCCCTGGTAGAAGAAAAAGACCGTCCCCCAGGCCCACGTCAAGAGCAGCGGCGCGAAACGGTGGATCTCGCTGCGCCGGCGCACCAATTGGACGGCCGCCGCGCCCCATCCGGCCCAGGCGGCCAGCCCCAATGGCAACCCCAGGCCCCAGAAGACCATGTTGACCCAAGGGAAGATCAGCGGGGTACGGTTGGCCCATTGGTGGCCGTGGTAGACGTCGACCGTGCCGGACATTTGCCCGCGAATCTCGGCCATGTTCCCCAGCCACTGGTCGTTGAGGCCCACGTTGAAAAAGCCGGGGCCCACGAAGGTATACGGTTGGGCGATGCGGAAGGCGATCAGCGCCAGCGCGCCCGCCAGCGCGACCCGGCCCGCCCCGCGCAGGTAGGACGTGTTGGATACTGGGCGAGCTGCGAGCCACAACAGGCCGGCCAGGGCCACGATCAGCCCCAGCGGCCACAGGCTGATCTTGCACGCCACGCCCAGTCCCACTGCCAGGCCTGCCAGGGCAAACGCGCCCCATGCGCCGGTCTGCGCGGCGCGGATGGAGAAGTAGATCGCGGCAGCGGCAAAGAATCCGGCAAAAGCATCGACGGTGTAGAAATGCGATTGCTGGATCGCCAGAAACGCGCAGGCGTAGAAGAACGCGGCCAGCAGGCCGACCCAATCGGAGTGCAGGCGGCGGCCGATCAAGTAGACGAACAGGATGCTGCCCACGTCGAAGATCGCGGCCAGCATCCGCCCCACCACACGCGAGCCGGTGAAGGCCCCCGCCCAGGCTTCCTCGGCCGGCCGGCCCACCATGAGCGGTGCCATCAGCCGCGCCGGGAGGCTAACCGGCGCTTCCAATCCCGCGTCCAGCGCTTCGCCCACCGCCCGCGTGACGAACAGCGGCAGCGTGCCGTAGACGAAGAAGCCATACCCGCGATTGTAGGGGTTCAACGTCGAGTTAGCCGTGTCGAAGTACAGGCCCACACTATCGGGCAGCGCCACTGCCGACGTCACCTGACGCAGGAACTCCTCGTCTGGGTGAATCGCCTGCCCCTCTCCCCAGTCGATGCCGACGACGCGAAAGGTCAGCCCTAGCACCAGGATGAACAGTAACAACGAAACCTTGACCAGTCGTTCGCTCTCTCCCACTACTCCCTCCAGGACGGCACCTCGTACAACACGAACAACAAACGGCCGTCCTCGTCCGACGTGTAGTGTTCCGTCACGCCGCCCGGATAGTGCGTCAGCAGCCAGCCGAAATCGTCCATCTTCAGCTCCAACACCACGAAGAGCGCGCCTTCTTCTACTGAGATAGGCTCTGTTTCCTGGCCAGGGGCGATGTCACGCCCCTCCAGGTGGCGCAGGCGGAAGGCCGTCGCGCCGAAATCCCAGTACATATAGGGGGCGCCGTCGAAATAGACCGGCGGCACGTCTGCGCGTGTCTCCAGAACGTCGCACAACACGTCGGAGATCTCGGCGGTGGGGTTGCCGTAGACGCGCGTCGGCGCATAGTCGAAGAAGTAGAACCCCAGGTTCAGCGCCGCCACCGCACCCAGCACCCCGGC
>JAFGOJ010000032.1 GCA_016926575.1 Anaerolineae bacterium
ACCGGAAGGTAAACCGCAGGTTTACCCGTTTCCCCGGCGGGGTGCAGGGGCGGAGCCCCTGCAAAGCCCCTATTTTCGGAACAGAACAGGAGGTTTGTTGTATGCCCGCTATTCCATCGTTCGTGTTGAAGAAGCTGTACGTGAAAGGGTCGCTGCGCGCGGAGGCCGGGGGATTTGCCCTCGACATCAAGAACTCCGTCGCGCCGGCCACCCTCTTGGGGGTCGGGACAATCGCGCTGGACGGCGCGCCGGTGTCTGCGGAGAACGTGCGCGTCGTGCTGGAGGATGGGAGCACCCGCGTGGCGGCGTCGGTTGCCGCCGCCGCGCCCATTTCTTTCCCCCTTGGTGCGACGTTTTCCATCGTCGTCGAAGGCGTAGCGCTCGAACCCGGCGCACATCGCTTGCAGATCGGCGTCGTGGTGCAGGATGTGGGGCCGCTGGAGATCCCGGTTGCCGATACGCTGGGCTAACGCGGCGCTGCTCGTTTTGCTGTTCGCTTCGCTGGGACAGACTGCCGCGGCTCCGCCGCGCTGCCCGCCCAACGTCGCTGCGATGGTGTGGGAGGCCACGGCGGGCGGCGAGACGTCCTTTCTCGTCGTGCTGCGGGAGCAGGCGGATCTGAGCGGCGCGGCGGACGGCGCGCACGTCGTCGAGCGGCTGCGGGAGACGGCGCGCCGCACCCAGGCGGGCCTGCGCGCGTTCCTGGAGCGGGAGGGCGTGCCCTACCGCGCTTTCTACGTGGTCAACGCGCTGGTGGTGACGGGCGACCGTGCGTTGGTGCGCACCCTGGCCGCCCGTCCCGAGGTCGACCGCATCGCTGCCAATCCTGCCGTGCGGGCTGCACCCGTGCCGATTCCCGCTTCCCAAACGGTGAGGTCGCCGTCCGGCATCGCGTGGAACGTGACCCAGGTCAACGCCGACGACGCGTGGGCGCTGGGCTACACCGGCGATGGCGTGGTCGTCGCCGGGCAAGACACCGGCTACGATTGGGACCACCCGGCGCTGGTCGACCAGTACCGCGGCTGGGACGGCTCCACCGCCAGTCACGATTACAACTGGCACGACGCCATCCACACCAACTCCCATGGCACCAACGTCTGTGGCGCGGATTCCCCCGTCCCCTGCGACGACAACAGCCACGGCACCCACACCATGGGCACCATCGTCGGCGACGATGGCGGCGGCACCCAGATCGGCGTCGCGCCAGGCGCCGAATGGATCGGCTGCCGCAATATGGACAACGGCTACGGCACCCCCGCCACCTACATCGAGTGCTTCGAGTTCTTCATCGCCCCGTACCCCCTAGGCGGGACGCCCGACCAGGGCGATCCGACCCGCGCGCCGGACGTGATCAACAACTCGTGGGCCTGCCCGAGTTACGAGGGATGTGACTGGCAGAGCCTCCAGGCGGTGGTCGAAGCCGTGCGCGCGGCGGGCATCCTGGTGGTGGTCTCGGCGGGGAACTATGGGTCGAACTGTTCGACCGTCAACACGCCGCCGGCGATCTACGAGGCCGCGTTCAGCGTCGGGGCGACCGACAGCAGCGACGTCATCGCCACGTTCAGCAGCCGCGGCCCGGTGACGGTCGACGGCTCCTACCGCCGCAAGCCGGACGTCAGCGCGCCGGGCGTGAGCGTGTACTCGTGCCTGCCCGGCGGCGGGTACGGCGTCAAGAGCGGGACGTCGATGGCGGCCCCGCACGTGGCGGGGGTGGCGGCGCTGGTCTGGTCGGCCGAGCCGCGCCTGGCGGGCGACGTGGCCGCGACGGAGCGCCTCATCGAGGGCACTGCCCGCCCGCGGACGATGTCCCAGGCGTGCGGGGGAGACCTGGCGGGGCAGGTGCCCAACAACGTCTACGGCTGGGGCATCGTCGATGCGCTGGCGGCGGTCAACGCGGCGCTGGCGGTGGAGCCGCAGGTCGCCGTGGCGAAAGAGGCGCGCCTGCACCTCGCCACACGCACGATCACGTACACCCTTACCGTCACGAACACGGGCGACATCAGCCTGCCCGCCGTGGTGCTGACGGACACTTTGCCGGCGAATACGACCTGCGTCGGTGCCAGCGGGAGCTACACGCAGGCGGGCGGCGTGGTCACCTGGGAAGCAGTAGCTCTGGAACCGGCGGCGTCGTTCACGACGACTCTGACGGTGAGCGTGGGCAGCCTGGCCTGGGGAGGCGACGTCGTCAATGAGAGGTATGGGGCGCGGGACGGCGTGGTCGCCGTCTCTGCTTCTGGGACGCCGGTGCGCACGCGGATGCCATGGTATATCTTTTTGCCGCTATTCCGAAAATAGGGGTTTTGCAGGGGCTCCGCCCCTGCACCCCGCCGGGGAAACGGGTAACGGGTAAACCTGCGGTTTACTTTCCGGTTTACCTTCCGGTTCCCCCGGACCCCTTCCGCAAATGGGCCTGGGTTAATGCCTCAGGCGGTCCCTCTTATTCCGCCCGGTCTCCTGACCGGGTGGAACGGCGGGGGACTGCGGCCCTCACCCCTCCCGCTCAGCGGGAGAGGGGGAGGGGATGGCGGCGCAGCCGCCGGGAACAACGCGGATGTGATGACACAGGTGACTATGAAACGACCGACTGTGATGATGATTGTTCTGGCCCTCCTCGTGCTGGCTGTGGCAACGTGGGGGCTGCTCTCTCGCGGCGACGGCGGGGAGATCAGGGCGCAGCTCGTCGCGCCGGCGGCTGCCGGTGCGGGTTTCGCCCGCGTCGAGGGGCCGCGGCCCTTCGACCCTGCGCTCGACTTCGGCCCGCACCCGGACTACCAGACCGAGTGGTGGTACTACACCGGCAACCTGGCGACGGCGGACGGGCGGCGCTTCGGTTATCAGCTCACGTTCTTCCGCCGCGCGCTGGTGCCGCCCGCCGCGCGGCAGGCGCGCGCCTCCGCCTGGGCCGCCGACCAGGTCTACCTGGCCCATTTCGCCCTCACCGACGTGGCGGCGGGCGAGCACCAGGCCTTCGAGCGCTTCACGCGCGGCGCGGCGGGCCTGGCCGGCGCGCAGAGCCCGCCCTACCGCGTCTGGCTGGAGGATTGGAGCGTGGCAGAGGTGGCCGCGGGGACCTACCGTCTGGCGGCTGCCCAGGACGGCCTGGCGGTGGACCTGCTGCTGGTCGACCGCAAGGGGCCGGTGCTCCACGGGGAGGCGGGCTACAGCCAGAAAGGCCCTGAGCCGGGCAACGCGTCCTTCTATTTCAGCCAGACGCGGCTCGACGCGTCCGGCACGGTGACGGTGGGGGGGACACCCTACGCCGTGACCGGCACGAGCTGGATGGATCACGAGTTCAGCACCAGCGCCCTGGCGGCGGACCAGGTGGGGTGGGACTGGTTCGCGCTGCAGCTCGACGACGGGAGCGAGGTGATGGTGTTCCAGATTCGGCGGGCCGACGGGAGCATCGATCCGTTCTCCAGCGGCACCTTCGTGGCGCCCGACGGCACGACGCGCCACCTGGCGCGCGCCGAGTTCGAGATCGCGGTGCCGGACACCTGGCGCAGCCGCCGCTCGGGGGCTGTGTACCCGGCGCGCTGGTCGGTCGACGTCCCTGCCATCGATCTGCGCCTGGAGATCGAACCGTACGTGGCGGACCAGGAGATGCGCGTCTCGTACACGTATTGGGAGGGGGCGGTGGAGATCAGCGGGACGCGCGGCGGGGCGGCGGTGACGGGCAGCGGCTACGTCGAGATGACGGGGTACGCGGGGTCGATGCAGGCGCAGTTCTGACGCCGGGGCGCGTGTCAGCGCTGCTGCTGGCGGCGTACCAGGAAGCTCTCGACGGCGAAGATGAGGAGTGCCGCCCAGACGACGGCAAAGCCGAGCAGCCGCGCGCGCGAGAACGGTTCGTGGTAGACCAGCACGCCGAGGAGGAATTGGACGGTCGGGGTGATGTATTGCAGGATGCCTACGAGCGAGAGGGGGATGCGGTGCGTCGCCGCGGCGAACAGCAGGAGCGGGATCGTCGTCATCAGCCCCGCGCCGATCATCAGGGCATCCGACGTCAGGCCGGCGTGGAGGAATTGGCCCTGCCCTTGGGCTTCGGACAGGCCCAGATAGGCGAGCGCGGGTAGGAAGAGGATGCCCGTTTCCAGCGTCAGGCCGTAGAGCGAATCGAGGGGCGCGGCTTTCTTCACCAGGCCGTAGAAGCCGAAGGCGAACGCCAGTGTCAGCGCGATCCAGGGCAGTGACCTGTAGATGGCGGTCAGGTACAGGACGCCCGCGGCGGCCAGGCCGATGGAGGCCCATTGCCACGGGCGGAGGCGCTCGTGAAAGAACAGGACGCCCAGCACGACACTCAATAGGGGGTTGATGAAATAGCCGAGGCTGGTTTCGACGATGAAGCCGGCGTTGACGGCCCACACGTAGGTGAGCCAGTTCACGCCGATCAGCGCGGCGGAGGCGGCGTACACGCGCAGAATCCGCCCGTTGCGGATCGTGGTCCAGAAGTTGCGCCAGCGGCCGGCCAGGCCGATGAAGGCTAAGAGGAAGAGGAACGACCAGACGATGCGGTGGCTGAGCAACTGGGGGGCCGGGACGTGGGCAAGTGCCTTCCAGTACACGACCAGAGCCGCCCAGATGACGTAGGCGGCGATGGCATACCAGACCCCTGTGTTCACTTCAGCCGGAACCCGCCGGCGGCCGACTCGGCGGCGGCGCGCAGGGCATAGATCGAGATGAAGCCGGCCACAGCGGTGATGACACCGGCGGCGACGAAGACCCCCTGCACGCCGAGGAAGTGGCCCAGGACGGCGGAGAGGCCCTCCGCCAGGGCCGTGCCCGCCGCCATCACCAGGTTCACCGCGGCCTGCACGCGGCCGCGCACGTCGTCGGGGGCGAGAGCCTGGGTGAGCGTATCCAGTGCGCCGCGCGCGATGACGATGCACATGCCCAGCACCATCACGCTGCCCAGGACGGCGGCGTAATTGGGGGCGAAGGCGAAGACGACGATGGCCACGCCGGCCATCCCCAGCATCCCTCCGATGATGACGTTGGTCGACAGGCGGCGCGAGAGGCGCGTCACCACCAGTCCACCCAAGACGGAGCCGATGCCCAGCATACTCATCGCCACGCCGTATTCCAGCCCGCCCGCGCCGAGCTGGGTTTTGAGGTGGGGGATCGCCAGAATGACTACGGAACCGATGCCGAGCGTTGCCACGGCCGTCACATAGAGCGCGCGGCGCAGCGGCTCGCTGTGTTGGATGAAGATCAGGCCGGTTTTCATATCCTGCCACATACTCTTCTGCCCGCTGGCAGCGACGGCTTTGGGCGTGCGGCGTGCGGGGAAGTTGATGAGGAAGATCGCAACGGCGGAGAGCATGAACGTTACGCTGTCGACGACGATGGCGGCCTGCATATTCCACAGCTCGACGATGATCCCGGCGATGGCCGGGCCGACGATGAGGGCGATGATGTAGCTGCCCTGGATGAAGCCGTTGGCCGTCAGCAGCATCCCATTGGGCACGAGGTTGGGGATGGTGGCGTTGCGGGCCGGGTAGAAGAAGGTGCCTACCAGTGCCAGGCCGGCCGCGGCGAGGTAGAGAATCCACAACTGGTCGGGCGTGCGCACCAGGATGACGCTCAGCACGATCACCCCGCGCAGCACGTCGGAGGCGACCATGACCAGCTTGCGGTTCCAGCGGTCGGCGACGACGCCGCCCAGCAGGCCGAACAGGACTTGAGGGAGGGCCATGGAGATAGCCGGGATCAGAATTGCCAGCGGGGAGGCCGAAAAATCGGTGATCAGGTCGATAGCAGCGATGAGCAGGCACTGGTCGCCGATTTGAGAGAGCAGTTGTCCGACCCACAGCAGCGCGAAATTTCGGTCGCCCAACAAGTCGCGTATCGCCCGGCCTTCTCCGGCGGTACGCCTGGTCATAGCGGTTTCCACATGAATCCTCGTAACTCGGCCTAGAGCGTTTTCTCGTAGACGCGGTACGTGCGGTAGACGACACTGTTGTACGCTTCGGCCATACGACGCATCATGAGATTATCTTCCAGCACCCAAGACGTTTCGCAGTAGCGGTAACCTTTTTTGAGCATGCCCTCGATCACAGCAACCGCCATTACTACATCGGCGCCGCTGCCGCGGTGGGGGTCGATGATGCCGCCGGCGTAGGCGCGGGCGATGTAGTGGGAGCGGCGCACCTTCCAATGCCACAGCATTTTCAACATCGTCCACCACTCCGGCGTATCGGGGTGGGGGTAGGCTTTCAAGAGCGGGGTGTTCAGGTTGGGCAGGATCAGGGCGAAACCGATTTCTTCCCCGTCCTTGAGGATGAAGTGGCACAGGTCGGGGTCGAGAATCTGCTTCAACTGCACGGCGATGTGGTCGATTTCGTGGTCGGTCATGGGCACGAAGCCCCAGTTGCGGGCCCAGGCGGAGTTGTAGATGCGTTTGACGTGCTGCACTTCCTGGTCGAAGCGGCGCATATCGAGCGTGCGTGTGGAGAGGCTGCGCTGTTTGCGTACCTTCTCGGCCACGCGGAGTGTGCGTTCCGGCAGCCCGTTTTCGATGAACGAGCGCAGGTCGGCCATATAGGCCACCAGATCCCGTGCGGTGAAGAAGCCCGCGCCTTCGATGAAGTCGACGTAGTAGCGCGGGTTGTAGGTCATCATGATCACGGGGGGGCCATCCCATCCGTCCACCAGCAGGCCGATCTCTTCGTTGGTGGAGAAGTTGGCCGGGCCGCGGATGGCGTCCATGCCCTGGGCGCGCACCCAGTCGCACGCTGCGTTCAGCAGCGCCTCGGCTGCCTGGCGGTCTTCGAGCACTTCGAACAGGCCGAAGAAGCCGACCTTCTCGTTCCAAAACTCGTTGTGCAGATGGTTGACCAGAGCGGCGATGGTGCCGACGACCTCGCTCCCGCGCCGGGCGAGGAAGAGCACCACGTCGGCGTGTTCGTAGAAGGGATGGCGCTGGGGGTCGAGGAACTCGACCCGTTCGGAGACCAGAGGCGGCACCCAATTGGGGTCGTTTTTGTAGACGCGCCAGGGAAAGCGGGCGAACTCCATTCGTTCCTGGGGTGTGTGGGCGCGCTCGATCTTCAACTCGTCAGTGGCCATATTTCTCCTTGGCGGTCGGTCCGCTCGTGGCTGGTTTTCAACTGTCTTTCACGTGAGGCTGAGGTATTGTACACGAAAGCAACCTCTTGGCAAGGTTGGCTTCACAGTGTTACGACCATGCCATCGCAGGCCAGATCGCAGCCGGGGTACAGCAACGCGCGCAGCGAGTCGGGTGCGAGGCCCAGGTGGCCGATGTGAGTGAAGAGAACGCGCTGCGCTCCGACGCGGGTGGCCCATTCCATCGATTCGAGGATGGGGCGGTGGCGGCCCTGGCCCTCTTCCAGGATGGGTTGGTAGCGTTGGTGCATCTGGTCGCGGGAGAAGAAGGCGCCGTCGAGGATGAGCAGGTCGGCTCCGGCGACGGAGTCGTCGTCCACCTCTTCGAAGTCTGGGGCGTAGAAGACGCGCTTGCCGCCTCGCTCGATCAGCAGCCCGGCGGTGGTAAACGGGCGGGTGTGGTGGGTATCCAGGAAGGTGATGGAGAGGCCGTGGGGCAGCGCGAGGGTCTGCCCGACTTGCACCGGGCGGCGGGCGAACGGGCGGCGGTCGTACTGGCTGACCTCGGCGGCGATCAGGTAGCGGAAGGCCTCTTCGATGCGTTCCCAGCCGTCGTCCATGGCGTAGATGGGGAGGACGGGGAGTTCGGAGAGGCGGCGCAAGGAGGCCAGGTCATCCAGCCCGAGGTAGTGGTCGGCGTGGGGGTGGGTGATGATGATGTGGTCGATGTGCGCGAGGATTTCGTAGGGCACGGCGTAGAGTTGGGCGTAGATATCGGGGCCGGCGTCTACGAGCACGGTATCGTTGATGAGGATGGCGGAGCGGCTGCGGCGGGCGCGCGGGTCGGTGAGGGCTGCTGTGCATTGGGGGCAATCGCATCCCCAGCGGGGGATGGCCCGCGCAGCGGAGGTACCTAAGAAGCGAATGGTCACAGATGACATAAGGGCCTTTCCGGGCAAGATAGTGCTCCCGCAGGCTATGTAAGGGCTTGCGGGAGCAGTCGAACGCACGTGAGTGTATTCTACACCAAACTGGCGGGTACGCAAAACCTGCCAGTCGTGGCAGTACTCATTCACCGAAGTAATCGCAGGACATAGCAAGGATTTCTGTGACACGTTTGGATTCAAAACGATTGTGTAACTGCTCAGCTTACGCTTCGCAGTTGCCTTTCCCGCCGCAGGAAGGCGGAGTGGGGGTTTTGCGGGCGGCGAAGCCGCCCGCAAAACCCCCACCTTCTCCCTTCGACGTGCCAGGCGTGTAACTGCCAGGCGCACAGCCTGAGCAGTTACACGATTGTGTAGATTCTGGATATGTGTCGAGGGTCAAGCAGGAGGCGCAGGGGCTGGTAGGGCCGCTGGCCGAATTGGGTGGCCTGCCGGCCCTGCTCGATGAGACAATGCCCGGCAAACAGCCGCGGAAAGACGTTTCGTTGGTTGAATCGAAAGCGGTTACCATACGGGAGGGAGGGTATACCGGGGTTGGTGTGGGATCATTATCGATAGTTGTGGATGATTGCTTTTCTATTCTAATATGATAAAATCTTACAAGAAATGTTTATCGTCTGATTCTTCCGCAAGAAACCTCTCGCCAGGGAGACTAACAGTATGTCGCAGGATGCCTTTTCGCTAAAAAAGAGAAACTGGCTCCAACAAATCGGTTTTGTAAACGGCAATCCCTTTGCCACGAGTGAAGCTGATCGCGAAACCCGGTTGCTCCCAGAGTTTTTTGTAGATACGGGCTACTATCACCTTGTCTGGGGAGATGAGACTGTTCCTCAAACGACGCTTCTTTTTGCTCCTCGTGGAGGAGGGAAGACCGCCTATCGGGTTATGCTGCAGGATCAGTGCTGCCCGGCCAGTGTTGACTCGAACGTACTCGCCGTTCAGTACACATCTTTCGAGTTTGCTTTGCGAGAGTTAGGCGAGCGTGGGAGGATAGACGTCGAGACCCATATCCGAAAGATCCTTTGGAATGGCTTGCCAGTTCTATGGGATGCATTGTGCAAGAACAGGAAACGAGCGGCTGATTTTCCTGCAGCGCAACGAGACCAATTAGGCGGCTGGTTGAAACAGTTCGCTCCAGCCAGTATCGAACCGGCTCAAGTTTTAGTGCGCATTCAATCCGTCGAGCCAGAATTCAAACCGTCGTGGAGCGATTTTCGAGAGCACGTGCAAAGCGGAAGGCTCAGGGAGCTTGTGTCGCCCGTCGGAAATCCGGTCGTGCAGCTTATCGCTGACGTTGTCGAAAGTGACGCCACGTTTTCTTCGAATCCACTTTCGGCTTCTGAACTTCTAGAAGGTTTTGTGCGGTTGGTCCAAGCCAGCACCGAGATTCAAGCCGTCTACGTTTTGCTGGACAGACTGGACGAGACTACAGAAACAGCCGACAGCCCAGAGACGATTGTGGCGCTGCTCGAACCGTTGTTGGCCAATCTCACCCTGGTCGAGATGGCAGGGCTGGCCTTCAAGCTATTCTTGCCCAGGTCTGTATTGTCTGCCCTTCGGAGCCGTCGCACTATACGGATGGATCGATTCGAGATCTACGACATCGAGTGGGAAGACCGGTTGCTCGTCGAAATGCTGCGCAAGCGGTTGCTGACGTACAGCAACAGCAAAATTCAGACACTGGCACAAATTTGCGCCTCGCCTTTGGCCGAGTCCATCGACCAGGAGATCGTCAAGTGGGTGGACGGTTCGCCCCGGCAGTTGTTGCAGTTGGGGAAGTTGCTCTTTCAGGTGCACGTCGACCGACCGGGTGAAATCCCGATGCTGCTCGGCGACGAAGATTGGGCGACGGCGCGGGCGATTTTTCTGAAAGAGCATCTGCCCTTGTTGAGAATCGACGAATCTGCGCCTCAGGCTTTCGTAGGGCGGCGTCGCATATCGCTGACTGCGCTCGAACACAGCTTCCTGCTGGCTCTGTGCAGAAGCGGGGGGTGGTGTGAAAAGGAGAAACTTGTAGACCAGGTGTGGGGTGGGGGAGAGGGAGTGACGGACCAGGCCGTCAGCCGGCTGGTATGGAGGATTCGGGAGAAAATCGAGCCGCAGCCCAGCGTGCCGACGTATCTGCTGACGGAGTACGGCTTCGGGTTTCGGCTAGAGAACGCGGCAGGCCTGAGTCCATCGCCCGCTGTAGAGCGAAAGTAAGAAAGCTGTTATCACCTTGTCACATTTGAGTCAAGCGTCGGCACGCCTGCCCTGGTATCATGAGGACACTTCACAAGAGGGGAGGTGGCTCTATCGACTAGGAGAGGAATGGACACAATCAACACTCGGTTAGTCAGCAGAAAAGGAGGCAAGATCGAGAAAACAACTCAGTTCCGATGAAAGCCCTTTCACGACGATCGCCAAGGGGTCGCGAAAGGGCTATTTTTTTTGAAGGGGCAGCTTTGGGAGGATGAGGTGCATAAGCACACTTGGGCCAGATATCTCAAGACCGGACGGCCTTGTTCTGACTTGCGTTTTATTTTATTGCTTTGTATAATTGTTGCAGGCTTGGGGATTTTGATACCGTCTGCAGGATGTGTCGCGCGTGGTGCCGCAAGTCAGAAAAATACCTCTCCACTGATAGATCTGGAACCGATGCAGATGACAGGGAATTCATCGAAGTCAGAATCGGCGTTTGATGGTTGGTTGAGGTTGCTTCGTTTTATCGATGACCCTGATTTAGGGCGTTTTCGTAATCCTTTCGATTTTCCCTACGCAGAAAATGACCCCGCTTTGGAGGAGTGTTTCATCTCCGCCTTCAATTTACAGCCGTTACGCACGCCGGGTCACAGCCTCGTGCTGGGAGAACCCGGGAGTGGAAAGACGGCTCTCTGCAAGATGTTGAAGGACCAGTTGGAGAAAGACAAGCTTACAACGGTCACCTCAAGTCTGGATCGGTTTACAACCGATTTCGAGAGCCAGACGACAGCCGCGAAAGATCACACGTATATCTTATTGGACGTCGCGGACCGAGAAGACATCGACGAAAAGACTTGGCAAGTGTTGCGCCGTGTTTTCAATAATGACCGAACTGGAAACGTGTCGGCGAAGGTTTTTCTGCCGGCGCGATTTCGGCTTACTGTAAAAGACCTCAGTCCTTTAGAGTTATTGCCGGGATGGCCTCCCGAAAAACTGGAAGCGTTGATTCAATCGCGTATGGGATGGGCCAGTGGAGGAACATTTTCTTCGCTGGCTGAAATCAGTGACAGGTTGCTGCAGGAGCGGAGTCCGGACACCATGTTGGCCACTATGGCGCTTACGCCGCGGATGTTGCTGCAGTTAGGACAACGTTTATTCGATTTACGTGCCTCCCGTTCAATAGCAGAGAGCACACCACTGCTCCAGGCAGAAGACTGGCTCGATTTTCTTCCGCTCTCCTCGCCGGTTCCCCCCGCTGCCCCATCAAGAGCTTCACGAGTGCCCCCCATTCCACTGCGGTTGCGTCTGAAGTACGACCCCGACGAGAGGACAATGTCTGTGATTGGTCTTGGGGAAGCACGCGATCAAGAAGAACAAATGGGGCCCCCACACAAAGAGACGTTTTCTGCCGATCGATTGCCGTTAATTATGAGGACGTTGAGGGGCGGCGACTACCAAGGCAAGGAAGAACGAAAAGTGCTGCAAGATTTAGATCTGCTCGATGAGCAAGGCAGAGAGAAAAAACTTGGGAAGCATCTTTACGACTGGCTCGGAGATCAAGTAAAAGGCAGCTTGAGAGAATCGAGGAAGTATACCAATGCCGCTTTACCTGTGCATCTATATTTTCATGCCGAAGAGTACCCCCTCTTTGTCATATCTTGCCCGTGGGAGTTGATACACGACGGAAAACGACATTTGGCTGTCGAGCGAAACGAGTTCGGCATCAGCCTCGTTCGCCACCTGATCTATGGAGACAAGCCGCTGCGGCTGGGAACCGCTCTTCCCATCCGCGTTTTGTACGTTGCTCCGCGTCTGCACCACGCGGAATTGCCAGAATGGACCGCGCGCGAAGAATGGGAGGCTATTCCGCTCTCTTGTAGGGTCCAACAAGAGCCGGATGACATTTGCACGTTCGATGCACTCAGAGCGCGCTTGAAGGCTGGTAGTTCCGCTACCATCCTTCACTTCGATGGACATGGTTGCTGGGGGGCTCAATGTCCAGACCCGACGTGCAGATGGATCAGCGATGACGATGCGTTACGATGCGAGGCGTGTGGCGCAGACCTGTGCGAGATCGAATCGACCAGTTACCTGTTTTTCGAGACGGAAGATGGTGAGATCGACCCTGTTTCTGCCGAGAGGTTCCAAAACTGTGTTGAGGGGAGAGGTCTAGCCGCTATTATTCTCAGCACGTGCGAGTCGGCTGCAGTGGGCGGATCTAGCGTCTTCAATAGTATGGCGCCCGGTCTATTCCTGGCGCACATTCCCGCACTTGTCGGTATGCAATTTTCGATTAAAGTAAAGCCTGCATACGATTTCATGCAGGCTTTTTATGACGTACTTGGCCAAACCGGATGCCTGACCGAGGCAGTTGCCGCCGGACGGGACGAATTGAAAACGACTCCGGACTGGTACGTACCGGTGCTCTATCTCAGAGGCGAAGACGACGAAGGGCGTTTTTTCTCCCCTTTATCATAGGAGGCTGTGATGGCAGAAAAAATCGGTTTACACGAATTGTTGAAGCAACTGCGGGCGGAGTTGATGGAAGAAACGCCCTCGACGGACAAGCTGTTCTTCGTCGAGGGCGCTGAGATCGAACTCTACGTCACCGCCACCCGGGAAGCCCAAGGCGGCATCGATATATCGGTGCTGACGTTCGGCGGCCTGGAAGCGGGCGCATCCACCGGACGCGAGCAGGGCCACAAGGTGACTCTGAAACTGAAACCTCTGATCACGTACGAAGAGGCGCGGAAACAATGGAGAGCAGGGACGCTCGACCCCACTGCTCAGCCACTGATAAAAGGGCCCAAGAAGTAAGGGCCACGCATTCATCAGCTATATCTTGAAGGAGAAAACAAAATGGATCGTTATCCCCCGATCCCACCCGAACTGCCCCCCGAACCGGAGGGGTATAACCCCGATTATTTTGCCAACCGCCGGTACGAACTGAGACTGATCCGGCGCAAGGTGGACGAGGGGCTGACTAAACAGCCCATCATCGAGCCGCTCGTCCACATCTGGGGCATTCGGGGGATGGGGAAGAGCTGGCTGATGCGCCATCTGGACGCGTTGTATCGTTTCAAACCAGACGAGGCCACTGTCTCCATCCTGGTCGATTTTTCGAAGAGCCAATTCTCGCACTGGGTGCCGTCGACGATCACCGATCTGCTACAGGCCGTCGTCGATGATATACGCATCCAGCTACCAGAAGGAAAGCTACAAGATGTAGCGCAGAGCGAACTCAGCGCCTTTCAAAGTGAACTAGAGGAGATAGGCCAAGATTCAAAGCGCACGCCCACTCACTTGTCCGAAACGTTTGTGGCATTGATTTGCCAGTTGAGCCGCGCTGTTGTTCCTTTGCTCCTTTTCGACACGACGGAAATACTGGATGAAGACGATTTCTTCTGGTTGGAAAGCCACCTGATCGAGCCGATTGTCCGCACCGACCGGGTTGTCGTGGTCGTGGCCGGGCGCAAGGAGATCCCGCGCTGGCGGGAGTTCGGCGCGCGCCAGCGCCTGG
>JAFGOJ010000263.1 GCA_016926575.1 Anaerolineae bacterium
CCGTTTCCCCGGCGGGGTGCAGGGGCGGAGCCCCTGCAAGGGGCGGCGGGTTTGAAACCCGCCCTACATTAGCCAGGGCTATTTTCGAAGTAGGAGGAACATAATGAGCGAAACGCACAGCCGTTCACAAGACGATTACATCATGGCCGCGTTGACCCACCTGGCGGTCATTTTGCCGCTGTGGGGCCTGGTGGCAGCCATCGTGATCTGGGCCACGCAGAAGGACAAGTCGCGCTTCATCGCCTTCCAGGCCTTGCAGTCCATGATCTACCAGGTGTTGCCCATCTTCGGCTTCGTGGCATTCTTCTTCTGCTACACTTGCTCTTTTGCGGGTACGTTCTTGATCATTCCCGTCGGCGCACTCATGGCCGAAGGAGGCGGGGAAGGAGCGGAGACGGCGCTTGCCGTGCTCGTTTCGATGCTGTCGATGGGGCTGCCCTTCGCCGTCTTCGGGGTCGCCGCCCTGATCTGGCTGGGGTACATTGTCTACGCCGTCTACGCGGCCATTCGCGTCTTCCAGCGCCACGACTTCCGGTATGCCGTCATCGGGGCGTGGTTGGAGCGGTATCTGAACCGGGCGGAAACAGCAGGAGATAGCTTATGAGCGATATGTTGTCGAACAGGGTTGTGTTGATCACCGGTGCGGCGGGCGCGTTGGGCAGCGCCGTGACGCGCGCCTTCGCTGCGAGCGGTGCGCGCCTGGCGCTCGCGGGCACGTCGCTGGCGGAGCTGGAAGCGCTCATAGAGAGCGTGGATCTGCCCGTAGCGCGCGCCTTTCCGATGGCGGCCGATCTGACCCGCGAGGATGACGTCGCGGCGTTGGTGGAGGCTGTCGCAGGGCGCTTCGGACCGGTCGACGTGTTGGCGAACGTCGTGGGCGGGTGGAGTGGCGGCGTGCCGCTCCACGAGATGGCCGTGTCGGCGTGGGACCATGCGCTGGACCTGAACCTGCGCACCGCGTTTCTGATCTCGCGGGCCGTGTTGCCGGGGATGCTCGCGGCGGGGTGGGGGCGCATCATCCACACCAGTTCCAAGGCGGCCGTCGCCCCGCGTGCCAAACAGGCCGGATACGCCGTGGCAAAGATGGGCGTGATCGCGTTGACCGAAGCAATCGCCGAGGAAGTCAAGGGCACCGGCGTGACCGCCAACGTGGTCCTGCCCAGCATCATCGATACGCCCGCCAACCGGCGTGCGATGCCCAAGGCCGACCCCGGCAAGTGGGTGCCGGCGGAGCACATCGCGGCGGTAATGACGTTCCTCTGCTCCGACGCGGCAGCGTCGATCAACGGCACGCGTGTTCCGGTCTACGGGGCGGTCTAGGACTGGCCCAACGTCCTGTTTTAGTGTATACTTTCGCGTATGCTATCAACGTCTTCAACCGAATCGCCGGAACCAAATCCAGCGTCTGGCCCCGATGCCGCCCACGTCGAGATGGGCTTCCTCGAACCTGGCCGCACGCCATTTTCTCCTCCTGGTTCGTATCTCAGCCTGCGCCAACGGCTCCTGAGGTCGTTGGGCATCGGCGTCACGGTGGCGGTGTTCCTCATCGTCTACAGCGTGACCTTTTTCATCTACCGCGCCGAGCGACAGAGCTGGCAGTCCCGGCAGAGCGAATCGGTTCACAGCGCAGCGATTACCGTCGATATGTTCATGCAGCAGATGCAGGACTATATGACCTTGATCGGCCTGCTGAACCGCTATTACCTGGCCGGGCGTCCCGACGTGCTCGAAGGCGTGCTGGCGGAGAGCCCGGCCATGCTCGAAGTGATCCGGCTGGACGAGGAGGGGCAGGTGTTCGCCGCAGCGCACCGCGACAGCCCGGTGATGGCCAACCTCTTCACGATCCCCCAATCCAACTGGTTCATCCAGGCCATGTCCGGCCAGACCTACATCGGCGAGTTGCAGGTCTCCGCGCAGAACGAGCCCTACGTCATTGTGGCGGTTCCTGCATCGGATGGCGGGGTCGTGGCGGCGCGCCTGCGGGCCAATGTGGTGTGGGAAATCGTGGCCGATATCCCCTTCGGCGAAACCGGCCTGGCCTATATCACCGACCACAACGGGCAGATCGTGGCGTACCCCGACATCGACGTCGTGCTGGCGCGCACGAACATCGCCTCCCAGATGGAGGTACAGAACGCGCTGGCCGCGCCCGACCACGATTGGAACGGTCTCTACACCAACTTCTCCGGTGAAAGCGTGATGGGTTCCACCCTGGCGGTGCCCGGCACAGACTGGACCATCTTCACCGAGGTCTCTCAGGCAGAAGCGTTCGCCGTCACCATGCGGGCGCTGCTGGTGTTGGGTGGCGGTATGCTCTTGGGCGGCGCGGTGGTCCTTTTCATCACCAATCTGGTGATGCAGCGCGCCATCTTCGAACCGGTGGAGACCCTGCGCGATGGCGCGGAACGCATCGGGCTGGGCAACTTGAGCCACCGCATTCAGATCGCCCAGCGGGACGAGATCGGGCAGGTGGCCGAAGCGTTCAATGAGATGGCCGTGCGCTTGCGCGACCGAGAGGCCGCGTTGGCCCTCGCCCGCGACGAGGCGCTACAGGCCAGCCGCTTCAAGAGCCGGCTGCTCGCCAACGTCAGCCACGACCTGCGCACCCCTCTGACCGCCATCATCGGCTACACGGACATGCTGGCGGTCGGCGTGTACGGTGATCTCTCCGAGACGCAGCAGTCCACGGTGGCCCGTATCGTCGTCAACGCGAAGCGCCTGCTCACCCTGATCGGCAGCTTGCTGGACCAGGCCCAGATCGAAGCCGGCAAGCTTAATTTACACTACGCTCCCTTCGCGCCCGCCGAATTGATGGAAGAGATCCACACCACGCTGAACCTGGTAGCAGAGGCGAAGGACATCGCCTTGATCACGCAGATCGACCCCGACCTGCCGGACCAACTGACCGGCGACGCGCAGCGCCTTTACCAGATCGTGTTCAACCTGGTCGGCAACGCGATCAAGTTCACGCCAGAGGGCGAGGTGCGCGTGCGCTTCTATCCCGTCGACGCATCTTATTGGGCTATCGACGTCTCCGACACCGGCCAAGGCATTCCTGAAGATGCGCAGGCGTACATTTTCGAGGCCTTCCGCCAGGTCGAGGGCCGCGGCGACGAGGAGCGGGGTGGCGTCGGGCTTGGGCTGTCCATTGTCAAACAGCTCACTCTCTTGATGGGCGGCGAGGTGTATCTCGCCAGCCATCTAGGCCAGGGCAGCACGTTCACCGTTTTGCTGCCTCTAGAAACCCCAGAGTCCGGTCTGGAGCTTGTGCCGTTCTGTTGAACCTTCGGCGCGAGCTGGACGTATAACTAATGGGCAGTCCGTTGGACACAGATCCCATCGGATCGCCGCGTTTCGTTACTCAGAAGGACGTGTTATGGAAGGTGTGACCGTCGCTCCCCACGTTGCCGAGGCCCTGGCGCTCGGGCGGCCCGTCGTGGCCCTCGAATCGGCGCTGATCACTCACGGGATGCCCGCGCCGGTCAATCTCGACGTCGCCCGGCAGATGGAAGCCGTGGTAGAAGCAGAAGGCGCTGTGCCCGCCACCGTCGCCGTCGTTGATGGGCAGGCGCGTGTGGGACTGGCCCCTGCGGAGATCGAGGCGCTGGCCGACCACGCGACCCCGTTCAAAGTGAGCCTGCGAGACCTGCCCGCCGCGTTGGCGCAGGGCCGCACCGGTGGGACCACCGTCGCGGCGACGATGGCCCTGGCCCACCGGGCGGGCGTTGCCGTCTTCGCCACCGGCGGGATCGGTGGGGTGCACCGCGGTCATCCCGAAGACGTCTCCGCCGATCTGATGGCCCTTTCCACCACGCCGATGACCGTCGTCTGCGCGGGGGCCAAAGCGATCCTCGACCTGCCGCGCACGCTGGAAGCGCTGGAGACGTTGGGCGTGCCGGTGGTGGGGTATGGCACGGATACCCTGCCCGCCTTCACCAGCCGCTCCTCCGGCCTGCCGGTGCCCTTGCGCGCAGACACCCCCGCCGAGGTGGCCGCGATGATGCGCGCGCGGGCGGCCCTCGACCTGTGCTGCGCCATTCTGGTCTGCGTGCCGATTCCCGAGGAAGCGGCCCTGCCGTGGGAGGACGTCGAGGGCGAGATCGCGGCCGTGGTCGCAGAGGCGGAGGCGGGCGGGATTGCCGGGCGTGACGTGACGCCGTTCCTGTTGGCCCGCTTGTCCGAACAGACCGCCGGCCGCTCGCGCGACGCGAATGTGGCCCTGTTGCTGCACAACGCGTGCATGGCCGCGCGCATCGCCTGCAGCTATGCGCAGTGACGCGTTGTTTGAAACATGAAAGTGTATCTTCTCAAAAAGTGGGGAGTGGGGGTCTTGCGGGCGGCGAAGCCGCCCGCAAGACCCCCATCTTCTTCCCTGCTTTATTGAGAAGTTGCTGAAATATGATATAATGTACCGATGAACGGGAGAAAGGCATTCCACAAAGATTAGGAGGTTTGTAAATGGAGGTTCATACCACTCACCACAAGCGCTGCAGCGTGGTTTCGGCAGCGGGCCGGGTCGACAGTCAGACAGCCCCCGAGCTGGCGCAGGCATTCAAAGAAATCACAGAAGAGAACGATGTGTATAAGATCGTACTCGATATGGCAGGCGTGGAATTCATCTCCAGTGCTGGCCTCAGGGTGTTGATCGACGTGCAAAAGACGTGCCGGCGTTGGAACCGCGGCGAGCTGATTCTGGCCGGTGTGCCGAAGGTGATCTACGACGCGTTGGACCTGGCCGGATTCATTCCCCTATTCAAGTTTTTCGACGACGTCACCTCGGCGGTCGGCAGCTTCTAGGGCTGGCGGCCATAGTGGTGCGCTCAAGCCGTCTCAACGACCCTCGCGGGCAACGAGACGGCTTGTCTGTTTTTGAATCCGAAATGGGTTGACGTGATGGACGATTCCGACGAGAAAAAAAAGTCCGACACGATCCAGACCGTCGTCTTCCCCGGCCGCTTCGAAAGCCTGGAGGAGATCGGAGAGTTCATCGCCCGCTTTGCCCAAGAGGCCGGTTTCGACCCCAACGATGCCTACGCCGTCCAGTTGGCGGTGGACGAGGCGTGTACGAACATTATCCAGTATGCCTACGGTGGCGAAGACCGCGGCGACATCGTGTGCACGTGTGAGGTGTCGGACGAAGGGCTGGAGGTCGAACTGCGCGACAAGGGCGCGCCGTTCGATCCCGACAAAGTGCCGTCGCCGAACCTGGATGCCAGCCTCGAAGAGCGCAAGGTCGGCGGGCTGGGGCTTTACTTCATGCGCAGGCTGATGGACAACGTCTGCTTCGACTTCACTTCCGATGAGGGCAACGTGCTGACGATGGTGAAGCGCAAGGAGAAGGAGCCGTGAGCCGCATCGCCCAGCCGGCAAGCCACGCGGCCTGGCGGCACCTTATCGATCTGGGCGAGCGGCTGATGGACCAGCCGACGATCATCTCCAAACGGAACCTCATCGTCGACGCGGCGGCCAGCCTGATCGACGGGCAGGCCGAGCTTTGGCTTGCCGACGCGCTCCGCCGCCTCCCCGACGTCGAATCGTCGGCCTGCCCCGTCGGCAGCCAGCCCGACGGCGTGCGCGCTGCGTTCAAGACTGCGCGCGTGCAGCGCACGGACGCGGACGACCGCGCCCCCGCTATCGCGGTGCCTCTGCGCTCCCATGATCAGGTCATCGGCGTGCTGCACGTCGTGCGGCCCGCCGGCCCTCCTTTCACCACGGCCGACGTCGACCTGCTGGAAGGGCTGGCGGTCCAGGCTGCTGTGGCACTCTACGCTGCCCAACAGGTCTCGACCGAGCGCTGGCGCGTCGAACAGCTCTCGCTGGTGCGCGTGGTCAGCGCCCAGGTCGCCAACGTATTCGACCTGGACGAGTTGTGCCGCCGTGTGACGGCCCTCATCTTCGAGACGTTCCGCTATTACTACGTGGCCCTGTTCACCTTGGAACCCGGGCATGACGTGCTCCATTTTCGCGCCAGCGCGGGCGCTCCTCACGCCTCGCCGACCGGGCTGCCGGAACTCGAGGCCCAACTGGGGCAGGGCATTATCGGCCACGTTGCGCAGAGTGGCGAGGAGATTCTGGCCTCCGACGTGAGCCGCGAGCCGCGCTACCGGTACGAAAATGGCTTGCCGGAGACCCGTTCCGAAATCGCCTTGCCTCTCAAGATCGGCGGGCGCGTCTTGGGTGTGCTCGACGTCCAGAGCGACCAGATCGACGACTTCCGGGAGATCGATGTGCTCGTGCTGCGCGCCCTGTCCGACAGCATCGCCATCGCTGTGGAGGACGCGCGCCTGTACAGCAACCTGGAGCGTCAGGCCGGCCAACTCGCCGCCGTCGCCGAGGTCACCGGTGCCGTCGCGTCGGTGCTCGATCTGGATGCCCTGCTCGAAAAAGCCGTCGCCCTGGTGCACGAGCGCTTGGGATACCCGGCGGTGCACCTGTTCACCGTCGATCCGGCCTGTCGGTGCGTCACGTTCCAGGCGGCCAGCGGGCGCCACGAAGAAGTGCTGGATAAACGCAGCCTGACCTACGCGTTGAAAGAGGACGCGGGGTTGATTCCTTGGGTGGCCTGCACCGGGCAAGCGCTGCTCCTGGACGATGCGCAAGAGGACCCGCGCTACCGGCCGGCCGGGGCGATTCATCCACATACGCGCGCGATGCTGATCGTGCCGCTCGTCTTCGGCGGCGAGGTGCTGGGCGTGTTCGACGTCCAGAGCGAGGCGCGCGCCGCCTTCAGCGCGGACGACCTGCGCCTGCTCAAGACGGTGGGCGACAACCTGGCCGTCGCCGTGCGCAACGCGAGCCTCTACCGCTCCGAACGCTGGCGGCGTCAGGTGGCCGACAGCTTACGCGAGGTCGCGGGCCTTCTCTCCGCTGAAGTGGCCCTCGATCAGGTGCTGGACGCGATTTTGATCGAATTGAAGCGTACCCTACCCAGCGACGCGGCCGGGATCTGGCTGCTGGAAGACCACAACCTGTGCCTCGCGGCCGCGCACGGCTACGGTCGTGGGGTCTGCATTGGCGATTTCTACCTGGAGAGCGACACGTGGCTTGGGCAAGCGCTCCGCGCGCCGCAGCCGTCCATCCGCACCACAGCCTCCGCGTTCGAGCCGTTGGGGGCCAGTTTGGGGTTCCCGAAGGACTATTCGGCCATCGCCGCGCCGTTGCGGGCCGGTGAGGAATCGCTGGGCCTGCTGGTGCTGGTCCACCGCAGCGCCGGGCGCTACGGCGGGGAATCGCAGGCGATGACGGCGGCCTTTGCCAGTTACGCGGCTGTGGCGATCAAGAACACGCGCCTGTATCAAGAGACTCAGGAGTTGGCCTTGATTTCGACGGTCATGCTGCGCGTGGTCGAGGCAACCCAGTCTCTGGGCACGCTGGGCGACGTGTTGGAGACGGTCGTCCACCTGGTGCCGATGCTGGTGGGGGTGGACCGGTGCGCCATCCTGTTGTGGAACGAGGCCGTGAAGGCGTTCCTGCCGGTTGCGTCCTACGGCCTCGACGCGCAGCAAAAGAAGACGTTCGAGCAGTGGCACGTCGCGCCGGGAGACGAGGCGGTCTTCGACGACATGCTGGTCGAGAAAGCGCCGGTCTTCATTTACGATTCGGCCACCGACTCGCGGCTTTCCGGCACAGACATCTGGGCGCTGGGGTTCGATTCGCTGCTGGTGCTGCCGCTGCTCGCTCAAGGGTCCGTGCTGGGCGTGATGTTGATGGAGTACCAGGGGGAATGGTTCGGGCTGGCGCCGGTCGACGTGACGCGCAACGAGCGGCTGGCGATCATCCAGGGCATCGCCCATCAGACGGCGGCGGCGGTGGAGAGCACACAACTGCGCGAGGCGCAGCAGGAAGAGGCCTACGTCTCTGCGGCGTTGCTCCAGGTGGCACAGGCTGTCGCCAGCCTGAACACGTTGGACGAGATTCTGGGCACCATTGCCCGCGTTTTGCCTCTGCTCGTCGGCATCGAGCGGTGCCTCTTTTTTCTGTGGGACGAGCGGCGTGGCGCGTTTCGCCTGGCGCAGGGCTACGGCATCCCCAAAGATGCGAACGGCGCGCAGCACTTCGCTCCGGGCGATTTCCCATTGTTGGACGTGGTGCGCGAACGCGGCCGCGTGCTTTCGTACCCCGACGACGTGAAAGAGGCGGACGCGAGCTATTTCGTCCCGGAGCACATCGCGGACCGCTTCCTGACGCACGCGTCGGCGCCCACCAGCCCGCTGACCGCGGTCCCGCTGGCGGTCAAGGACGACGTGCTGGGGGTGATGCTGCTGGAGGAACGCGGGGCCGCGCGTCGCTTCCGCGAGAAGTGGACACAGATCATCACCGGCATTGCCGACCAGGCCGCTCTGGCTATCCAGAGCGACATGCTGCAACAGGAGATGGTGGGACGGGAGCGTTTGGAACGGGAATTACAACTGGCCCACGAGATTCAACAGACGTTCATTCCGACGGAGCTGCCGTCGCTGCCGGGGATGGAGCTTGCCGCGACCTGGCGCGCTGCGCGTCAGGTGGCGGGCGATTTCTACGACATCTTCGAATTGCCGGACGGGCGCGTGGGGCTGGTCATTGCCGACGTGGCCGACAAGGGCATGCCGGCGGCTCTGTTCATGACTCTGACGCGAACGTTGATGCGGGCCGCAGCGCTCGAAGAGACCTCGACTTCGGCGGCGCTGGCGCGGGTCAATACCTTGTTGGTGCCCGACGCCAAACACGGCATGTTCGTCACCGCGATGTATGCGATTTTCTCACCGGCGTCTGGCGAACTGAACTACGCCAATGCCGGGCACACGCTGCCGCTGCTCATCCGCGCACAGGGCGGAGACATCGAACAGTTCTGCAAGGGCGGCATGGCGCTCGGTGTGATGGACGGCGTGCGCTTCGAAGAGCGATCCGTCATCCTGGAACCGGGGGACGTGGTGGTGTTCTTCACCGACGGCGTCACGGAGGCGTACTCGCCCCAGGGAGGCATCTACGGCAACGAGCGCCTGTGGGATACGATTCGGGAAGCCGGGCATGGCTCGGCCGAAGAGATGCTGGAGGCGGTGGTCGGTTCGGTGCTGGACTTTGCGGGGGGGCCTTACCTCTCCGACGATTTGACCCTGCTCATCCTGCGCCGGTTGGAGCAGTTGTAATCAGCCGACGAACACTTCGATCCGTTCGCTCTCTTTCTCGTCGACCAGTTCCAGGACCTTGCCGGTCACGCCGGTATCGATGGCATCCGCGATGTCCTGCAACTGGACCCCCTCGTACGAGAGGTGTGCGCCCATTTTGAAGCCGACGTTGAGCAGGTTCCAGGCCATCGTGAGATCGGCCTTTTGCTTCCCGGTTTTCAGGTCGGTGATGTAGATGCGTACCTGGCGTGACCCCTTGCTTAGACCGAGTGCCTTTTTCTCCTGCTCGTAAGCCAATGCGCCCTGGTCCAACGCCTTCAAGAGCGATGCAGCATCTTCGGCGGTGATTTGACCGTTTTGAACCATCTTCAATATCCGCACACGTTCTTCAGCATTGACCATCAGACACCTCCTGGTTTCTTATTGATTATGGGTATCTTCCGATTATAGCACTGATTGACTTCTATTCAAGGCTGAATTATACTTCAAAAATAGGTATCTTCTCAAAAAGTGGGGGATGGGGGTTTTGCGGGCGGCGAAGCCGCCCGCAAAACCCCCATCTTCTCCCCGCTTTATTGAG
>JAFGOJ010000264.1 GCA_016926575.1 Anaerolineae bacterium
CCCCCAGGAGGAGTCAATATATGGGCACAATTCGCGTAAAGTGGTTGGAAAAACTTCAGTTCGTGGGCATCGATTCGACCAAGCACTCAGTGGTGATGTCGTCTCCCAACGAGGAGAACGGGACGGGGATGAAGCCGTCGGAATTGATGCTGGTTGCGCTGGGTGGCTGTAGCGCCTACGACGTGGTCAACATCCTCTCCAAGAAGCGCCAGGTGCTCACCGATCTGGACGTCAGCGTCTCTGCCGAGCAAGAGCCGGACCCCCCGTGGACCTTTCGCAAAATTCACATGAAGTACAGGCTGCGCGGGAAAGGGCTGAGCGAAAAGGTGGTACGGGACGCCGTCGAACTATCCAAGACCAAATACTGTTCGGTGGGGGTGACCCTCTCCGCCGCTGCAGAGATCACGTATGACATTGTCATAGAGGAGGACGTATGAGCTTGAGAATTGTCGCGGATTTGATGGCCATCTCTGCCCGCACCGCTCCCAAGGGGATGGGGCAGGACTTCGTGGTGGTGGAGGTGCTCGAAGGCGACGTGCTGCGTCGCTTGGCGGAGGCAATGACCGCCTACGGTGAGCGAACGGGCAAGAAGAATTTCGACCGAGACGGGCGGAACGTGCTTGCATCGGAAGCCGTGGTGCTGATCGGCCTCAAGGATGCCAACGTGCTGGGCCTCGACTGCGGCGCGTGCGGGAGCGAGACGTGCGTCAAGCCGAACACGGTCGAGACCGAGTTCAAAGGGCCGAACTGTGCCATGCGCATTCTCGATCTGGGCATCGCCATCGGCTCGGCGGTGAAGACGGCCGGGATGCTCAACGTGGACAACCGCATCATGTACCGCGTCGGCGTGGTGGCGCGGGAGTTGGGCCTGATCGATGCCGATCTGGTGATGGGCATCCCCCTCTCGGCGACGGGCAAGTCGATCTATTTTGATCGGTGAGGAGAAGAGAACTAAGAGGACGCCTCCCGCGGTTCGGGCAGGCCGCGCGTCAGTGCGTACCCCACGACGCTGAGCACCAGCCCCACGACGAACAGCCCGGCGAAGTCGAACAGGTCCACCAGTAGCCCGCTCAGTGCAGAGACCAGCACGACGGAGCCCATCAACGTGTTCGACAGGCCCAGATAGAGCGGGCGGTCGTTCTCCGGCACGAGTTCCAGTAGAAAGTTGCTGCCGACCAGTACCTGGGCGGGGGTCACGGCACCGTTCAACAGGAAGAGCGGCAGCGCCAGATAGGGCAGCCAGCTTCCTTCGACCTGTAGCCCGCTCACCAGCGCAATCAGGCCCAACGCGATCAGCAGCGTCACGCTATTCCCTATATGGACGTACTTCATCACCCGCCGGTTGCCGTACCGGTCGCTCAGCCAGCCCCAGGGCAGATTGGCCAGCAGTTGTGCGGCCACGCGGGTGAAGACGTACACGCCCACCATCCACTCGGGTGCGCCCAGCGCGTTCTTGGCGTAGATGGCGTAGAAGGGCAGGGCGATGCCCGTCAGCCCCAGGACCAGGCGCGAGGCCATGTAGCGGCGGTAGACGCGGTCGGCGCGCAGGAGCGCCCCGGCGCGCCGGAACTGTGTGCCGAGCGTGGCCCGCTCGCGCCGGGCCGGCCCCGCCGGCTCGCGGATGGCGATGAAAGCGCCCAACGCCGGGATCATGATCGCGCAGTACAGGCCGAAGAGGACGGCGTGACCGTGCGGGAAGGGCAACTGTGGGTGGCCGAGCACGACCCGGATGACCCATCCCGCGCTCAAGCCCGCCACGCCTCCCAGAAACTGGCGCAGGGCGAACAGACTGCCGCGTCGCTGTACCGGGATGGTCTTGGCCGTCACGTCGAAGAAAGAGAGGCCCGCCAGCCCTCCCGACATACGGGCGGTGGTGTACAGGACGAAAAAGGCCACCAGCAGGGTCGTGGGGTCGTCGACCAGCCACACGCCGACGGCCAGAGCGATCCACGCCAGCGTGCGGATGACCGCCGCGAGGGTGTAGGCCGGCATCTTCCGCTCCATACGCTGGATGGGGGCAGAGACGAACATCTGCGGCAGGAACCAGCCCGCGTCGGCCAGCGTGGCCACCAGCCCAATCAACAGATTCGACCCGGTCAACTGGCTCACGAACCAGGTCAGCACCAGCGGCGGGTCGATCAGCTTCTCGGCCAGTTCGAACGCCGCACCGTTGAAGACGTTCAGCGCGAAGCTGCGGCGCACCTCGCGCGGAGAGATGGCGGCATCACTGCTCATTCACACCCCGTTGTGTGGCGATCACCTGTGCCAGGATACTGACGGCGATCTCACGCGGGGTTTCCGCCCCGATGTCGAGCCCGACGGGCGTGTGGATGCGTTCGAGGAAGGCTGCGGGGATGCCCGCCTCCTGCGCGCGGCGGAAGGTGTTGGCGGTGCGGCGTTGGCTGCCCATCAGCCCCACGTAGGGGACGGGGCGCTCCGCCAGCACGGCCAGGACGTGTTCGTCGCGGGTGTGGTGGGGTGTAACGATGACCACATAGGTGTGCTCGTCGGGCGCGAGGGCGCCGACCTGCTCGGCCAGGTCGCCCGCGCGGCGTTCTGCGGCGGCGGGGAAGCGTGCTGGGGCGAGCAGCTCGGGCCGGTCATCGACCACGACGATGCGGTAGCCGAGGGCCGCGCCCATCTCTGCTACCGCCTGGCCCACATGCCCGGCCCCGACGACGAGCAGGGTGGGGCGGGCGGGCAGCACTTCGATCAGCACGCGCATTCCCGCGCCGCAGACGTCGGCGGTGGGGGAGGCGGGCGGTTGAATCGCCACCTCGCGCCCGCGACCCTCGGCGATGGCGACGCGGGCGGCGGCGGTCACGCGTTGTTCCACGTCGCCCCCGCCGACGGTGCCGACGGTCTGCCCGTCGGCGCGGATGAGCATCTTCGCGCCCACGTCACGGGGCGTCGATCCATCGGCCTCGACCACCGTGGCGACGGCGGCGGGCTGGCCCGTGCGCAGGGCTTCCAAAATCGCAGTATAGACAGCTTCCAGTTCTTCGTACATAGTCCCCTCTTGTCGAGAAATCGCCTTGATTCTACTCCGGTTTGGTGCTTTTGCAATGTCTACTTCGAAAATAACCCAAGGTTTTGTAGGGCGGGTTTCAAACCCGCCGCCCTCGGTTAACAATGCCTTGCAGGGGCTCCGCCCCTGCACCCCGCCGGGGG
>JAFGOJ010000265.1 GCA_016926575.1 Anaerolineae bacterium
AAACCCCCACTCCCCCTTTTCGCGGCGGGAAAGGCAACTGCGAAGCGTAAGCTGAGCAGTTACCTTGCCTCTTGCATTCCCCGCCCAAATAGGTTACACTTACGCGATACTGGTCTATCCATTGGGGGAGAAGCAGAATGTCAAAAGACCACATCCTTGCCATTGACGTCGGCACCCAATCGATCCGCGCGCTGCTGTTCGATCTGCACGGCGAATTGGTACACAAGGCCCGCGTGCCCATCGAGCCGTACTTTTCCACGCGGCCCGGCTGGGCCGAGCAGCACGCCGGCGTGTTCTGGGAGAACCTGTGCGCCGCCTGCCAGCAACTGTGGCGCGTCTCAAGTATCCCCAAAGAAGCCATCGCCGGCGTCGCGCTGACGAGCCAGCGCTCCACGCTGATCAATGTGGACCGCGACGGCGTGCCGTTGCGCCCGGCCATCGTCTGGCCGGACCAGCGCCGAACCGAAGGCCTGCCGCCCGTGGGCGGCCTGTGGGGATTGGCTTTCCTCGCCAGCGGTATGCGCGGCACAGTCGCCTACCTCCAGGCCGAGGCCGAGGCCAACTGGCTACGCACGCACCAACCCGAGCTCTGGGAGCGCACGCACAAATACCTCTTCCTCTCCGGCTACCTGACCTACCGCCTCGTCGGCGAGTTCGTCGACTCGGTCGGGTGCCAGGTGGGATACATCCCCTTCGACTACAAACGCCTGACCTGGTCGAACCAGTACGACTGGAAATGGCAGGCGGTGCCGGTGGAAAAGCGCATGCTGGTCGACCTGATCCCGCCAACGCAGCCGCTGGGCGACATCTCCGCCACCGCAGCCGCAGCGACGGGCATCCCGGCCGGACTGCCCCTCATCGCCGCCGCCGCCGACAAAGCCTGCGAGGTGCTCGGCGTGGGCAGCCTCCACTCCAGTATCGCCTGCCTCTCCTACGGCACTACCGCCACGGTCAACACCACCAGCCAGCGCTACGTCGAGGTCATTCCCCTCATCCCCCCCTACCCCAGCGCGGTGCCGGGGGCCTACAATCTGGAAATCCAAATCTACCGCGGCTACTGGATGGTGACCTGGTTCAAGCACGAATTCGGGCTGCGCGAGGAGCAGTTGGCCGACGAGCGCGGCTGCACGCCCGAGGACCTGTTCGACGAGCTGGTGAACGCCGTTCCGCCGGGCTCGATGGGCCTCACACTCCAGCCCTACTGGTCGCCCGGGCTGAAGTCCCCCGGCCCCGAGGCCAAGGGGGCCATCATCGGCTTCGGAGACGTCCACACCCGCGCCCACATCTACCGCGCCATATTGGAAGGACTGGCCTACGCCCTGCGCGAGGGGTTGGAGCGCACGCAGAAACGCATGAACGTCCAGACGACCGAAGTGCGCGTTTCCGGCGGCGGTTCGCAGTCAGACGCGGCCCTGCAACTCACCGCCGACATCTTCGACCTGCCCACCAGCCGCCCACACATCTACGAAACCTCAGGGCTGGGGGCAGCCATCGACGCGGCGGTAGGGCTGGGCCTCCACCCGGACGTCAAGACCGCCGTGGCCGAGATGACGCGCGTGAAAGAGACCTTCCTCCCCAACCCGACTGCGCGGGCCATCTACGCAGAGTTATACGAGCGGGTTTACAAACGTATGTACCACCGCCTGCGCCCGCTCTACGAGGAGATCCGCCAGATTACCGGCTACCCTCCCACGTAATACTCCCACACCCTGGAGGCACTGATGAAACGCTCCCTGTTGCGCGCCGTTCTTATCGCGCTTCTCATTCCGACGCTGGCGGGCTGCGCGCCCTACACCACGCCGCCGGTCGAACCAACGCTGACGCCGCCGCCTACTCCCTTCCCGGCAGACGTCCCGGCGCTGGCCCGCATCCAGGCGCGCGGCCACCTGGTCGTCGGCATCCGCTACGACCTGCCGCCCTTCTGCGCAGTGACCGACGCGGGCAGCGTGGACGGCTTCGACCTGGACCTGGGCCGCGAGCTGGCCCGCCGCTGGCTGGGCGACCCCGCCGCCGTCCAGTTCCGCCAGGTACGCTCCGACACCGCCGCCGACCACCTGCGCGCCGGCGAGGTCGACCTGGTGCTGGCGGCGCTGGTGCACACCCAGCCGCTCGAAGAGCAGGTCGACTTCGGGCCGACGTACTTCTGGGACGGCCACGCCATCCTGGTGCGCGCCGGCGACGCGGTATCGATCACCGCACCGGGCGACCTGGTCGGCCGCTCGGTGGCCGTGGCGGAAGACAGCGGCGTCGAGGATATGCTGCTGGGGATGGGCGTCCCCTCCTCCACCATCCAGGTGCACGCCACGTTCGACCAGGCAGTGACCGCCTTCGACCAGCGGCAGGTCGAGGCGGTGAGCGACCTGCGCCACCGACTGGTGCGCACCCTGACCACCCGGCCAGACACGCTCATCGTCGGGCAGTACACCAGCGCCCCCGTTGCCGCCGCCTACGCCCCCAACCAGCCCGGACTGGGCGATCTGATCCGCTTCACGTTTTGGGACATGTTCAGCGACGGTACCTTTGCCACGCTCTACGCGCGCTGGTTCCCCGGCGATCCCGTCCCCACCTTCCAGATTCCGCCCGGCGCGGGGAGCCTGACGCTGCCGGAAGCCGCCGCCGTGCCCGCTGCCCCCAACACAATCGCGGCGATTCAGAGCGGCGGGTGGGTACGCGTGGCGATGGTCACCGACCGCGCCCCCTTCACCTACGTCGACGCGAACGGCATCCCCACCGGTTACGAAGTGCAGCTCGTCCAGGCGATGGTCGAACAGTGGGTGGGCGACCGCACGGCGGTCGAGTTCATCCCCGTCTCCATCGAACAGGGGTTAGGCATGGTCGCGCGCAGCGAGGTGGACATGCTGATCGGGGCCGTATCTCACACCCGCGATGCCGAGATGCTGGTCGATTTCGGCCCCACGGTCTACGTCGGCGGGCAGGGGCTGATGGTGCTGGCGGGCAGCGCGCCGGAAGGAATCGCCGGCCTGAACGGGCAGAGCGTGGCGGCCATCAGCGGGACGAACAGTGCCGATGTGCTGCGCCGGGTGGGTCAGGACGCCGGAATATCCGTCGTGGTGCTGCCCAAGGCCAGCCTCGACGAGGCAATCGCCGCGCTGCTGGCAGGGGAGGTCATCGCCATCGTGGGCGAACGGGTGACTATGCTCGGGCCGGCCTACGCCACTCCGGGCCTCGGCGTCACCGCCGACCGGCTGACCCAGCGGCCGCTGGCCTTCGCCCTGCCGCCGGGAGATTCGGCGTTCCAGGACCTGGTCGGCTTGACGTTGCAGGCGATGGCCATCGATGGGCGGCTGGAGGCCATCTACACCGCCTGGTTCGACGACGCCCCGCCGCAGATCGAACCGTGGCCGGGAGAGCCGGTCTACCCGCTGCGCATCGAGGTCACCGCGCCTTACACTGCCACCCTCGCGCCCTGATGCTCTTTTCTTCTGCTGTCTTATGTGATAGAATGTGAGTGATGGTCGCCGGTAAGCTTGCGGCATCCCGCAGGTTAGGAGAACACGTGAAGTCAACCGTGAGCATCCATCCAACGGCATACGTCGCCGCCAACGCCACCGTGCTGGGGCACGTCACCGTGGCGGAAGAGGCCAGCATCTGGTTCGGGTGCGTGTTGCGGGCAGAGACAGCGCCGATCACTGTGGGGCCGCGCACGAATGTGCAAGACCTGACGGTCATCCACACCGACCCGGCTTATCCGTGTTGGATTGGGGCGGGCGTAACCGTGGGGCACCGGGCCGTGATACACGGCGCGACGGTGAAAGACGGGGCGCTCATCGGCATTGGCGCGATTGTCCTGAACGGAGCGACCATAGGGGAAGAAGCCGTCGTCGGCGCAGGGGCCGTGGTCACCGAAGGGAGCAGCATCCCGCCCCGCTCCCTGGCGCTGGGGGTCCCCGCCAAGGTCGTGCGCGCATTGAGCGACGCGGATCTCTTTCAATTGCGAACTGCATCGACGTGGTACGTCGAACACGCACAACTCTATCGAGAACAGGAGAAGGGAGATGGAACGACTCGTTAATTTTCTCCGCCAGAGCGAGCTTTTCGCCACCTTACCCGACGAAAAGATCGCCCAAGTCATTGGGATTGGGTACACCAGGGTCTTCGACACCGGGCAAACGATCATCAAGGCCGGAGACCCGTCGGACGAAATGTACATCGTGCAGGAAGGAATGGTCGAAGTCCTGGTCGAAAGCGGCACCGTTCCGGACATTCCCGGCGCGCCGGAACTGACCCCGGTGGTTCAGTTGGGGCAGGGGCAGATTTTCGGCGAGATGGCGATCGTCGATCAAGGGGTTCGCTCGGCGACAATACGGGCCGTATCGGATGGGACCCAGTTGTTCGTCATTCCCAGAGAGGATTTCTGGGCCCTGTGTGAAGAAGATCATCACATCGGCTATATCGTTATGCGCAACATCGCCCTGGACCTGTCTTTCAAATTGCGACATCGCAACCTGCCCAGGCTCGTTGGAAAATAACGGGAGGCAACCGATGATCTACAAGGTGAGCTACGTCGTGATTGGCAGTGAACATCCGGGTGCAATTTTGAATCAAGAAGTCCCCCCGGTGCCTGGAAATACGGTCAAACTGGGGCAGAATACCTTCGAGGTGATCGAAGTGACGGATCTGATCCCGCCACGTGGGGATTTCGCCTACCTTCACGCAACAGTGCGCCTGGTCAACGCCGGCGACGCCGCGTGACGCGCTCGGACCGATTTCGGCCGGCGTTCATTTGACACTTCACCCTGTTCATGTTATGATAGCGACCTGTGCGAGCAAGGCACAGAGTGCAGTGTTGTTCCAAGTAGAACAGAAAGGTTAGAAAACTATAAAGAGAAGACGCCCTAAAAAGTTCCGGAAAGACCTGCGAGCAGCCTACCGCATCAACCATCAGATTCGTGTGCCCGAGTTGCGGTTGATCGGTCCGAATCGTGAGCACGTCGGCGTAGTCAGTCTGCAGGAAGCGATGAGCATCGCGCAGGAAGCCGGTCTGGACTTAGTGGAAGTATCCCCTAATGCCGAACCGCCTGTGGCGCGCGTGATGGACTATGGCAAGTTCATCTACGAACAAGCCAAGAAAGAGCGCGAAGCTCGCAAGACCCAGAAGCAGACCGAAGTCAAAGAGATCCGATTCCGACCCAAAACCAACGAGCAGCATCGAAATATGCGTGTCGGTAGTGCGCGCGAGTGGCTCGAAGAAGGAATGAAAGTCAAAGTCCGTGTGCGCTTTCGTGGCCGCGAGATTACCTATCCAGAACTGGCAAAAGAGCAGTTGGACGAGGTAGCGCAGATGTTGACAGACGTGGCCGTGGTGGAACAAACGCCCAATCTGGAAGGGCGTACCATGTTGATGATTCTAGCGCCCAAAAAGAAATAGGGTGTCTTTAGCAAGGAGACACAGTGCCAAAGATCAAGACACACAAATCCACTTCCAAGCGCTTTCGCCTTTCCAAAGGCGGTAAGGGCAAGTTGATGCGCACGAAGGTAGGCAAGTCCCACCTGCGACGCAAGAAGGTCAAGCGCGTGAAGCGTTTCTACGACGAGATGGTTGTCGTGGACGACAAGGCCATCGAGAAGCGTGTATCGCGCCTGGCACCTTATTTGAGAGAGAAGGGGAATTAGGCCGTGAGAGTCAAAGGTGGAACCAGGACGAAATATCGTCACAAGAAAATCCTGAAGCAAAATAAGGGCTACTATGGAACCCGCAGCCGCCTCTGGCGGCGGGCCAACGAGGCCTGGCTGAAAGCCCAATGGTACGCGTACCGGGACCGGCGGCAGCGCCGGCGCGTCATCCGTAGCCTGTGGATCACGCGCATCAACGCCGCTGCACGCACGCACAACGTCTCGTACAGCCGCTTTATGCACGGACTCAAGCAAGCCGGGGTCGTATTGAACCGCAAGGTCCTGGCCGACATCGCCGTGCGCGACGCGAGTACCTTTGCCCAACTGGCAGAATTGGCCAAAGCCCACCAATAGCCCATCCGTACCCTGTGTGGACGATGCGTCAGGTGAGGGAGCCGATGTTTCGGCTCCCTCACCTTTTGTACCCGGCGACTCGCAGCCAGCAACCTCCTCCCCACCTCCCATACGAAGGTTGGCAACCTGCCTGGAGTAGGGTATAATCCGAGCGGCAGTGCATCGGGAGGTTGCGTCGTGCGAGCTTTGATTACCGGAGCCGGTGGATTCGTCGGCGACCATTTGTGTTCCTACCTGTTAGCACATACTGACTGGGCTATTTTGGGCACCGTCTACCCCAATCCCGTCGACGCCCCCCACCCTCACCCACGCCTGCACCTTTCCTCCCTCGATCTGCGCAACCGCACCGAGGTCGAACGCACGCTCGTCGAATGGCAACCCGACGCCATCTTTCACCTGGCAGCCCTCTCCTCCGTGCCCGCCTCGTTCAAAGCCCCCTGGGAGACGCTGGAAAACAACATTCGCGCCCAACTCAACGTCCTCGAAGCAGCCCGCCGGCTTTCGAGCTGCCCGCGCGTCCTGATCGTCGGCTCCAACGAGGAATACGGGAAACCCCACCCCGACGAGTTGCCCATCACCGAGGAAACCCCGCTCCGCCCACAGAACCCCTACGCCGTGAGCAAAGTGGCCCAGGACTTCCTCGGGCTGCAATACCACCTCACCTACGGCATCGAAGTGGTGCGCCTGCGCCCCTTCAACCACACCGGGCCGGGGCAAAGCGACCAGTTCGTCGTGCCGGCGTTCGCCAGCCAGATCGCGCGCATCGAACGCGGCGAGCAGCTTCCCATCGTGCGCGTCGGCAACCTCAACGTCGCACGCGACTTCAGCGACGTGCGCGACATCGTCCGCGCCTACTACCTGGCAGTCACACAGGGCGAACCCGGCGAGGTCTACAACTTGTCCGCCGGCCAGCCCCGCTCGATCAAGGACATCCTGGACGCGCTCTTATCTCTCTCTACAGTCAAGATAGAAGTAGAAATCGACCCCGACCGCTACCGGCCCTCCGACACGCCGGTCGCGTACGGCAGTTCCGCCAAGTTCCGCGCACGAACCGGCTGGGAGCCCCAGATTCCTTTCGACCAAACGATACACGACGTATTGAACGATTGGCGACACAGGCCGCCCAATCGCTAATTCCATCGTATGATGAGGAGGTATCTATGCCTACTACAGCTTTGATTACAGGAATTACCGGCCAGGACGGTTCCTATCTGGCCGATTTTCTGCTCGAAAAAGGTTACAACGTCATCGGCATGGTGCGCCGCACCAGCACGGTGAACTTCTCGCGCATCCAACACATCCAGGAAAAGATCACCCTGGTCTCAGGTGACCTGTTGGACCAGGGATCGCTGATTAACATCCTCCAACAGTTCAAACCCGACGAGGTCTACAACCTGGCCGCCCAATCCTTCGTGCCGGCATCTTGGGAACAGCCGGTGTTCACCGGTGAAGTGACCGCCCTGGGCGTCACGCGCATCCTGGAAGCCATCCGCTCGGTCGATAAGAGCATCCGCTTCTACCAGGCCAGCTCGTCTGAGATGTTCGGCAAGGTGCGCGAGGTGCCGCAGACCGAACGCACCCCCTTCTACCCGCGCAGCCCCTACGGCGTCGCCAAGGTCTACGGTCACTGGATCACCATCAACTATCGCGAATCCTACGGCATCCACGCCACCTCGGGCATCCTGTTCAACCACTCCAGCCCGCGCCGTGGCCTGGAGTTCGTCCTGCGCAAGATCACCCACGGCGTGGCGAAGATCACGCTGGGCCTGGCCGACGAGCTGCGGCTGGGCAACCTCGATTCGCAGCGCGACATCGGCTTCGCCGGCGACTACGTCCAGGCTATGTGGCTGATGCTCCAGCAACCCGCCCCCGCCGACTACGTCATCGCCAGCGGCGAGACCCACTCCATCCGCGAGATGTGCGAGCAGGCGTTCGGAGATGCGAACCTGGACTGGCACGACTACGTCAAACAGGACCCGCGCTTCATGCGCCCCGCCGAGGTCGACCTGCTGATCGGTGATGCGAGCAAGGCCAAAGCAGGACTGGGATGGGAGCCGCGCGTTTCGTTCGCCCAGTTGGTGCAGATGATGGTCGAGCACGACACGAAGCAGCTCAAACTGGAACACAACCTGTAACCAACAGGAGGACAGCTTTGGAAACAATCATTCGTTTTGGAACGGACGGCTGGCGCGGGCGCATCGCCGACGACTACACCTTCGACAACGTGCGCCGCTGCGCGCAAGGGTTCGCCCACTACCTCGCCGCCCAGGGTCAAGGCGGCTCCGACATCGTGATCGGGCACGACCGGCGCTTTTTAGCGCGCCAATTCGCCATCGCCGCCGCCGAGGTCATGGCCGCCCACGGCTTCCACGTCTGGCTCACCGAAGGCCCCACCCCCACCCCGGTCATCTCCTACGCCGCCGTGGAACGCGGCGCTGCCGGCGCGATCAATATCACCGCCAGCCACAACCCGCCCTGGGACGGCGGTTTCAAGGTGCGCGACGCCCGCGGCGCCGCCGTCGACCCGGACGGCCTGCACGAGATCGAAGCCGCCATCCCCTCCATCGACCAGGTGCAGCGCGTCGATTTCGACATAGCCCAGGCCGACGGCCGCATTACCGTCTGGAACCCCGACCCGGCGTACATCGACCACATCGGCCAACTGGTGGACGTCGAGCGCATCAAGGCCGCCGGCCTCGACGTGCTGGTCGAACCGATGTGGGGCAACGGCATCGGCTGGTTCCAACGCCTGCTCGAAGGCGGCCGCACGCGCGTCACCGAAATCCACAACGTCCCCAACCCGCTCTTCCCAGAGATGAGCCGCCCCGAACCGATCCCGCCCAACGTCGACGTGGCGCTGCGCAAGACGGTCGAACTCAGCGCCGACGTGTGCCTGATCCTGGACGGCGACGCCGACCGCATGGGCATCGGCGACGAGAACGGCACCTTCGTCAACCAGCTCCAGGTCTATGCCCTGATGGCCTACTACCTGCTGGAGATTCGCGGCCAACGCGGCGCGATCGTCAAAACGCTCTCCACCACCTCGATGCTCGAAAAGCTGGGCCAACTGTACGACGTGCCCGTCTACCAGACCGGCGTTGGATTCAAGTACGTCGGCCCCAAGATGCTGGAGACCGATGCCCTGATCGGCGGCGAGGAGAGCGGCGGCTACGCCTTCCGTGGCAGCGTCCCCGAGCGGGACGGCATCCTGGGCAACCTCTACTTCCTCGATCTGATGGTGCAGACCGGCAAGTCGCCCGCCCAACTTCTCAATCACTTGTACGACACGCTCGGCGCGACGTACTACTACGACCGCGTCGACACGCGCTTCCCCTCCGAGAAGCGCCCCGAGGCCAAGGCGCGTATAGACGCCGCCCGCCCCGAGCAGTTGGCCGGCATGAAAGTCACCGATATCGTCACCCTCGACGGCTACAAGTTCGTGCTGGAAGACGGTGGCTGGCTGTTGATTCGATTCTCTGGCACCGAGCCGATCATCCGCGTCTACTGCGAGACGACGGACGAGAGCAAGGTGCAGCCGCTGTTGCGCGCAGGGTTGGAGATCGCAGGGCTGGCCTAAAGAAAGTGCGGCGGGAAGCAATGCGCTTAGTTGACAGTCACGCTCACCTGGACTTCGGACAGTTCGACGCGGACCGCACGGCCGTCATCGACCGGGCGCGGGACGCGGGACTGGTCGCCGTTCTCAACGTGGGCACCGACCTGGCCTCCAGCCGGGCGGCGGTGGCGCTGGCGGAGCAATACGATTTCATCTACGCCGCCGTCGGCGTCCACCCACACGACGCCAAAACGGTCACCCCCGCCGTGCTCGACGCGCTGCGCAGCCTGGCACGCCACCCCAAGGTCGTCGCCATCGGCGAGATCGGGCTGGACTACTACCGGGACCGCTCGCCGCGTCCCGTCCAGCGCCGCGCGTTCGCCGACCAACTGGCCCTGGCATCCGAGCTGACGCTCCCTGTGGTCGTTCACAGCCGCGACGCCCACGACGACGTCCTGACCGCGCTGAAGGGCTGGAACGGCGCGGGCGTGTTCCACTCCTACGCCGCCGGCCCCGGACGGCTGGAAGAGGTGCTGGCGCTCGGCTTCTACGTCGGCGTCTCCGGGCCGGTCACTTTCCCCAACGCCGAAGCGCTGCGTGCCGCAGCCCGGCAAGCGCCGCCGGAGCGTCTGCTCGTCGAAACCGACTGTCCTTTTCTCACGCCGGTGCCGCACCGTGGGCAACGCAACGAACCGGCATACGTCCAGTACGTCGCTCAGGCCATCGCTCGCGCCCGCGGAGAGCACATAGAAATGGTTGCCGAGGCAACGACGCGCAATGCGTGCCGCCTCTTCGGCATTGAGTCCCTTTGAGTCCCTTCGAGTCCCGAGGAACAACCTTGAAGCGCTTATCTTTTCTTAAATTGATCGACGATGACCTACGGCGCGTTGAAGCCCTGCTGCGAGAACAGCCCCACGGGCAGCACGAGGTCATCAATGTCGCCATCGATCACCTGATCAGCGGCGGAGGAAAGCGCATCCGCCCGGCGATGGTGCTCCTGTCGGCTCACCTGTGCCAGGCCGACACCGAGCGGGCCCTGTACGCCGCCGCCGCCGTCGAGATGTTGCACACCGCCACCCTGGTCCACGACGACCTGATCGACGGCGCGCTGATGCGCCGCGGCGTCGAGACGCTGAACGCCAACTGGCCGCCCGCCGCAACCGTGCTCACAGGCGACTACGTCTTCGCCCGCGCCGCCTACCTGGCCGCTCAAGCCAACAACATCCACTTGATGCAACGCTTCGCCGAAACCCTGACCATCATTTGCAATGGCGAAATCCGCCAGATGTTCAACGGGCGCAAAACCCGCGTCAGCCAGGTAGAGTACGAGCAGCGCATCTACGCCAAGACCGCTTCGTTGATCGCCATGTCCTCCGAGGCCGGCGCGATCCTGGCCCACGCCGGTGACGAGACCCGCGCGGCGCTCAGAACCTACGGCGAACAGGTGGGGCTGGCCTTCCAGATCGTGGACGACGTGCTCGACTTCGCCGCCGACGAGCAGACCCTGGGCAAACCGGTGGGGAGCGACCTGCGTCAAGGGTTGATTACGCTGCCCCTGCTGGTGTGCCTGGAACAAAACCCCGATCACCCGCTCCTCAACGGCGTGCTCCAACCGGACCCGCCGGCCGACGTCGTCGAAGCCGCCATCCGCCTGGTGGCCGATCCAGCCTGCATCGATGCGGCGATGGACGTGGCCCAGGCATACGCTGCGCGCGCGAAGGTCGCGCTGGGTATCCTCCCCGATGATCCTTACCGGCAGGCGCTGTTGGACCTGGCCGATTTCGTCGTGCGCCGCCGTTTCTGAGCTCTTGCCCCGGCCATGGTTGATCTTTCGGTCGTAATCGTCAACTGGAACGTGCGCGACCTGCTACGGCGCTGCCTGGATTCGGTCACGAGGAGCTGGGGCACCGCGGCGGGCATCGAGGTGATTATCGTCGATAACGCCTCGGCCGACGGCAGCGTACAGATGGTTGCAGCGGATTTTCCCTATGTGCGCCTGATCGCCAACGCAGACAACCGCGGCTTCCCCGCCGCCAACAACCAGGGCATCGCCATCGCCCAGGGCCGGTACGTGCTGCTCTTGAACCCCGACACAGAGGTTGTGGACGACGCCCTGCACACACTGGTCGATTTCGCCGACGCCCACCCCGACGTGGGCGTGGTCGGCCCGCAGCTCCTCAATCCCGACGGCACGGTGCAACCGTCGCGCCGCCGCTTCCCCACCCTGGTAACAGCGCTGTTCGAGTCCACGTGGCTCCAGCCGCTCGCTCCGCGCCGGCTCCTCGAGCGCTACTACCTGCTCGACCGGCCCGACGACGCGACCCAGGACGCCGACTGGGTCGACGGCGCAGCACTGATGGCGCGCCGGGAGGGCATCGAACGAGTCGGGTCAATGGACGAGGGTTTCTTCATGTACTCCGAGGAGATGGACTGGTGCCGCCGGTTCGGGGAGGCCGGTTGGCGCGTGGTCTACCTGCCCACGGCCCGCATCGTCCACTACCGGGGCAAGAGCAGCGAGCAAGTCGTCGCCGCGCGCCACATTCACTTTCAGACCAGCAAAGTGCGCTACTTCCGAAAGTATCACGGTCCTGTGGTCACCGAGCTGTTGCGCTGGTTCCTGCTGGGCAATTACGCCTGGCAGATAGGCGTCGAAGGGACGAAGTGGCTGGTCGGTCACCGGCGGCTCCTGCGTGCGGAGCGCATCGCCGCGTACCGGCAAGTGCTGAAGTCTGGGCTGCGGTGATTCTGTGGTGGTAGGCGCGCGATTGAATCGCGCGCCTACCACCACAAGACAATGTACTCCCGCCGGGTCACGGACCCGCGCCGAGCGCCGGATTATGCAGTCTGTTCAGGCCGCGGCGCAGCTGCGCCCTCGCGGATGACGCGCAGCATCTCGGCGTGAATGCGCCCATTCGACGCCACAATCGCGGCTCCCGACAGGTCGTTTGGCCCACCGCCGAAATCGGTCACCCGCCCGCCCGCCTCGCGCACCAACAGTATGCCCGCCGCCACGTCCCACGGACTGAGGCGAAACTCCCAGTACCCGTCGAAGCGCCCGCAGGCGACGTAGGCCAGGTCAAGCGTGGCCGCGCCGGCTCGCCGCACGCCCTGGCAGCGGCGTAGGAAGTGGTCCAGTCGCGCTGTGTTGTTGTCCTCCACCGTGCGCCGGTCGTAGGGGAAGCCGGTCGCCAGGAAGCCGTCCGCCAGGTGCTCCAGTTCTGTAACCCGGATCGGCGCGCCGTTCAGCGTACTCCCGCCCTCCACCGCCGCCGCAAAGGTCTCGTCCCGCAGCGGGTCGTAGACCACGCCCACCACCGGCTCGCCGTCGACCACCAGCGCCAGCGAGATGCCCACGTGTGGAAAACCGTGGGCGAAATTGTTGGTGCCGTCCAATGGATCGACCAGCCAAATCGGCGCGCCGGGGGCCTGCCATTCATCTCCCCCACCCTCCTCCGCCAGGGTGCGGTGGGCGGGGAACTGTGCCCGCAGGCGCTGCAGGATCAGCGCCTCCGCCGCCGTATCCGCCTCGGTAACCGGGTTGACCGCTCCCTTGAAGGTCACGTGCTGGACGCGTCCGTAATATTGCCGCACCACCTCGCCTGCCGCGTGGGCAATCGAGGTGGCTGCCTCAAGCGTCTCGCGCCACGCCATCACTCCGCCACCTCCACCCGGTAGGCCTCCGGGCGGCGGTCCTCGTACACAGTGAGATAGCGGCGCGCCTTACGCACCTCGCGTAGATCGATCTCACCCACCAGCAGCCCTTCCTGGCCCGATTCCCCTGCCAGGACGTTGCCCCATGGATCGATCAGCGCGGAGTAGCCAGGGAAGACTACGTCCCCCTCCACCCCCACCCGGTTGCACGTGGCGACGTAGAGCTCGTTCTCCACGGCCCGCGCGCGCGCCAGGAGCTGCCAGGCATCGATGCGGCGGGCCGGCCACTGGGCGGGTACCAGGAATAGGATCGCTCCGGCCAAGGCCATCGCGCGGAACAGCTCCGGGAAACGCAGGTCGTAGCAGATGCCCAACCCCACCGGTCCCCAGGGCGTGGGGCACAGCACGGCCCGGTCGCCGGGGTAGAGGTATTCGGGTTCCTGCATCAGGCGGAAGAGGTGGATTTTGCGGTACGCTCCCAACAGCTCCCCCGCGGGGCTATAGAGCACGGCGGTGTTGGAGACCCCGCCGGCGTGCCGCTCCAGGGTCGAGCCGCCGACGTAGAGGCCAGAGTCCCGCGCCATCGCGGCCATGTGCGCGAAGCCGCCATCGCCGAGTGGGGCTGCTTGCTGCGCCGCCCGCTCCAGGTCGTAGCCGTTGTACCACAGTTCGGGCAGCAGCAGCACGTCGGCCCCGGCGTCACGCGCCTGAGCGGCGAACGCCCGCGCGCGGGCCAGGTTATGCTCCGCTTCTCCCGGCCGCACGTCCATCTGGGCCAGGGCTATCGTCACATCAGCCATATATCCTCCATTGCAAATCTATCAACAGCCGTCACTACTTCGAAAATAGACCATCTCGATGTAGGGCGGGTTTCAAACCCGCCGACCCTCGGTTACCATGACTTTGCAGGGGCTCCGCC
>JAFGOJ010000266.1 GCA_016926575.1 Anaerolineae bacterium
CCCATTTGCGGAAGGGGTCCGGGGGAACCGCAGGTTCCCCCGGCGGGGTGCAGGGGCGGAGCCCCTGCAAAACCCCTATTTTCGGAACAGTAGTGTCGCAGTACCTACCATTACTTGAAGAAAGGAGCTTACAATGACGCACATTCGCATCAACACGGAAACCGTACGGGCGGCAGGCCACCGGCTTGCCGCCGCCAGCGACCAGGTGGCCGAGCTGACCGGCGTCGCTGCGCACGCCCTCGCGGGCCTCGACGCCAGTGCCTGGGATGGTGTGAGCCGCGGGCGGGCAGAAGCGCTGCTGGGCGACGTGCAGCCTGAAGGCACGCGCGTGGCGGAGGCGCTGGGCGTGCTGGCGCGCAAGCTGACGCACGCGGCAGAAACCTTCGAGCAAGAGGACCACACCGCCGCACACGACCTGGACGGGATGGCCTGGGTCGGCTGGCGCGCGGGCGGCGGGACCTTTGCCGCGGGCGGCGGGTGGGACGGGGAAAACCCGGGCTTCGACGACGTGGAAGGGGCAGCGGGAGCCGAGTACACGCCGATCGACGGCCTGCTCTTTGCCCCCGGGCGGCGCGACGACGTCGACATCCACCCCAACGACGTCGTGCAAGGCGGGCTGCGGGATTGTTACCTGATGGCGTCGCTGGCAGCAGTCGCAGCGCGAAACCCCGACGCCATCCGGCGCATGATTCGTGACAACGGAGATGGCACCTACGCGGTCACTCTGTACCAGCCGCGCCACCCGGCCGCGTTCTGGGAACCCGAATTCACGCCGGTCGAAGTGACCGTCACCCCCGATTTCCCCGTGGCGAACGGGCGGGTAGCCTTCGCCCAGCCGGGAGACCCCTCGGAAGGGGGACCGGAGCTATGGACGATGCTCGTGGAGAAGGCCTACGCTCAACAGAATGGCGGGTACGGGCGCATCGAAGGCGGCTGGGGAGACGTAGCGATGGGCGCGCTCACCGGGACACCCGGCGAGCGCCTGCCGACCGGAACGCTGGACCTGGCGACGCTGGCGAGTTACAACGACAACGGCTACGCGATGACCGCCTCCAGCCAGGCGGACTATCTGATCGGCCACGACGGGGACGTAGTGTGGGACATCCCGGACGTAACAGACACCGACCCGCTGTTCGTAGACGGCTCCGTGGTAATCAACCACGAGTATTACGTCACCGGGGTCGATGTGACGGGCGGCACGGTGACGCTGCGCAATCCCTGGGGCTGGCGGCACGGGGAAACGGTGCTCTCGTTCGACGAATTCCGGCGCGCCTTTCGGCGGGTGTCGGTCAATCCAGTCACAGAATAAGGAGGAACGAATGGACGGAAAGACGTATTTCGTGCGTGAGGGGACGCAACTGGTCCTCGACCACCTCAAGGTGGGGGTCGGCAATCTGATGCGCTCGAACGAGTCGCAGGTCACCGCGATGTTGTGGCTGTTGGCCGCCGACGAGCAGCAGCGCGTGCGCGTGTACGCGGGGCGGGAAGTTGTTTGGGGCGGCTGCCGCATCCGCGTCGCCGAAATCGGCCTGTCGGGCGGGCGCGGTTTCGTGCGCCTGGCGGTCGATCCTGTGCAATGAGCGCGCTGGTCGTGACGTTGCGCTCGCCTGCGCTGGCGGAGGACGTGGACCTGCGGGTTCCGGGTGACGTGCCGGTGGCGGAGCTGTTGCCCCGGCTCGTCACTGCGCTGCGCCTCCCGCCCGGCGACTATGCGCTGTGCGATCCCTCCCGGCAACTGCTGGCCGAAGAAACGCTGGTCGCAGCGGGAGTGCTGACGGGGGCTGTGCTCTTCGTGCGGCGCTTGGACGCGCCGCGCGAAGAGCCCGCGCCGGAGGAGGTAGACGTGCTATCTGGCGACGCGCTGCACCTGAGTCACTTGCTGGGGGGCAGGGGCGAAGCGCCGGCTGACCCCGCCAGGGCGCTGACGCTGTGGGCCGGGCCGGCCGGCGGCACGGGTCGGACGACCCTGGCGCTCGCCCTGGCGATGCTGGCAGTCGAGAGCCGGCCCGCGCCCAGGCGCGTGGTGCTGCTGGCCCTGTCCGAGCCGTCCGTCTCGGTGCACCTGCTCCTCCCGCGCCGCCCCAACGCCAGCGCGTTTTTCACCGCCGGCGACCTGCACGCAGCGGAGCAGGCGGTTTCATGGGACTCGAAGGCAGGGGCGGCGTGCGTGCTGCGTGTGGTGCTGGGACCGGCGAACCCGCGGGATGGACGGGTGGCGGCGGGGGCAGTCGGCGCGCTGGTCGATGCGGCCTGTGCGGCCTACGACGTGGTCGTCATCGACCTGCCCCCGCTGACGCCCGGCGGAGACGTGTGGACCCTGGAGCCTCTGGCGCGTAGCGGCACCCTGGCGTTGGTGGCCTCGCCGTCGGCGTCGGGGGTGGTATCGACGGTGGAAGCGCTGGTGCGCTACCACGATGTGAAGGCCGGCGGCGCGGTTCACGTCGCGCTGAATCGACGGACGGGCGGCGGGCTATCGGTGCGGGACTTTACGGCAGGTGTGGCGAACGTGTGGGGCTTTTGTCCGCCGGTGACGGAGATTCCCTTCTTCCCAACGCTGCCGGGCGCGGTCGATCGTGGGGAGTGGCCCGCGCTGGCAGTTGGCGTGGCAGAGGGAGGTCTCGACGCGTCAAAAGAGGAGCGTCGGTGGGCAGAAGGTGTGGCTGCGTTGGCGCGGGCAGTGGGGGTGCTGTAGCCGCCCGCGTCACGGGTGTTGAGTGCCGTCGGGCAGGATGGCTTCTTTCAACGACACGGCGTGAGACAACTGCTCTTCCGAAATGCGCGCCCACTCCAGGTTAGCGCCTTCCAGGTCCGTCTCGCTCAAGTGGGCATCGCTCAGGTCCGCCTTGTTCAGGTTCGCCTTGCTCAGGTTGGTGAGCCATAGATCGGCCTTGGTCAGGCTGGCTTCCTGGAGGTTCGTGCCGCTCAGATTGGCGAACCATAGATTGGCCCGACTGAGGACGACGTGGGCCAGGTTAGCGCCTTCCAGGTTGGCGAAGCGCAGATCGGTACCGTTGAGGTTAGCCTCGCGGAGAATAGCGCCATTCAACGCGGCGGACCATAGGTCGGCGCCGCGCAGGTTTGCGCCGCTGAGATCGGCCCCTCTGAGATTTGCGCCGCTGAGGTCGGCGCGGCTGAGATCGGCCCCTCTCAAGTCGGCATCGCTGAGGTTGGCTTTGCTCAAGTCAGCGCCACGCATGTCGGCGCGCGAAAGCTTGGCCCAGCCAAGGTTTGCTTCGCGCAAATCGGCGCGGCTCAGATTGGCTCCACAGAGATTGGCGACGGAGAGGCTGGCTTTGTAGAGAACAACCCCACTCAAATCAACCCCGCTCAAGTCAACTCCGCGAAAGTTGCGTTCACCGGCTGCGTATCGTTGGACAACCTCTTGAATCTTCATTGTGGCTATATCTTACCACAGAGTCCCCCGAAGATGGCAAGGGGACGGTTGCGTTCTTGTTACAGTTCAGTTAAGCGGCCGCACGCACCACACCCGCCGCTTGAGACTAATAGCGCATTGGAGTATAATCTTTTCATCGACAGGATTCACGTGTTAGAGGGTCAAAAAAGGAGGCGAGATGCGCAATAACAGTGTGCGAGCGGTGACCGCGGCGATGTCGATGCTGGTGTTGGCCGCCCTGGCGTGCGGACCGGCGGGATCGAGCACGACCGAGGTAACGGAGCCAAGCATCACGATCACGGGGCCAGCCAGTGGGACGCAGGTGATGGTGGGGGACGACGTCCAGGTGGTTTCCACGTCGGTGGCGGATGCGGGGGTGAGCCGGGTAGAGCTTTCCGTCAACGGGCAGATGGTGCGCAGCGACGCGCCGCCCAGCGGCAATCCGACCACGTTCTCCGTGGCACAACCGTGGACGCCGATGGCTGAGGGCGAGGTGACCATCTCGGCGGTGGTGTACGACGTCGATGGGACGGCATCCGAACCGGCGGTCATCGTGTTGCAGGTCGAGGCGGCGGTGGCGGAAGTGACGTCCACGCCGGTGCCTGACGAGGAAGGCGAGGGCGGCTGCACGTTGAACGCAGCCTACGAGGCCGACGTGACCGTTCCCGACGACACAGAGATGGAGCCGGGCGAAAGTTTCATCAAGACGTGGCGCATTCGCAACACCGGCACCTGCGATTGGGGCGCGGGGTTCGCGCTGGTCTTTGTCGACCGCGACCAGATGGGTGCGCCCTCATCTGTGCCGATTGACCCGACGGCGGCCGGCGAGACGGTCGACGTGGCGGTGACCATGGTCGCGCCCGAGAGCCCAGGCACGTACCGCAGCGACTGGCGCGTGCGCTCCGACACCGGCACGACGTTCGGTTCGATCGTCTACGTGCGCATCGTCGTGCCTGAGGAGGCCACTGCCACACCGACGCCCACCCTGACGCCGACGACGGGGCCGACGAGCGAGTCGCTCGTCCCACCCACGAACCTGGAAGCGACATTTTCGGGAGGGCACGTTCACTTCACCTGGGACGATGCTCAGGGTGAGACGGCATACCGCTACGAGATTTCCTTTGCCGCTGGGGGGTTGGGGGCAGCCACGACGGGTTCCCTGCCGGCCGACACGGAGTCGTACGACGGCGGCTCTGTCAGTTGCGGGGGAGATGGAGGATTCACCATCATCGCCATCGCCGAAGGCGGGGCGGAGATCGGCCGCGACTCGGTGACCTACGAAACAGACCCCTGCCCGGAGGAAACCATCACGATTCCGTATGCCAATCGGGGGCAAGTCGATGCGGACGGGGGCACGGCCGCGCCCAGCAACGCGGGAGACACGAATGCAAACAACGGGCTGCAGGGCTTCGTCACGTTCGAC
>JAFGOJ010000267.1 GCA_016926575.1 Anaerolineae bacterium
CCTCTTGTTCCGCCCGGTCTCCTACGGCGGGTCAGGAGACCCGCAACGACAGGAGCCATTTTCATTCATTGGTTGTGAGCAAAGCGATCATGTATTCTACTTCGAAAATAGCCCTCGTTCTGTGGTGGTAGGCGCGCGATTGAATCGCGCGCCTACCACCGCTAGACAATGTGCTCCCGTCGGGTCCGTGACCCGGCGGGGCGCGGAGTAAAGATGTAGGTCACGCTTGCAGCGTGACCTACATCTTCGCCCATCGGTTGTGAGCGTAGCGATCATGACCTCTGCTTGAAGTATAATGCCATTTGTGGTATAGTAACTTCCAGGAGGAACAAGCTATGCGACGCTCGTTAATTTTAGCCGCGGTGGGTATGATCACGCTATCACTGCTGATGCTCATCTCGGCTGCACTGGCCGCACCCGAGGCCGCGCCTTCGTTCCAAAGCATCGGGGAAGAAGAACCTAACAACTCCCCCACGCAGGCAAACCCTATCGATCTGAATATCCAGGTCTTGGGAGTGATCACACAAACGGAAGCCGGCGACCCCGTCGCAGTCCTCGATACCGACTACTTCGTCCTCAATACCCAACCCGGGCTGCGCTACGTGGCCGATCTCACCATCCTCACCGGCGAAGCAATGAAACTTCAGATGCGCGTCAGCGACGCAAACGGCGGCCTGTTGGGAGTGAGTACCGCGTCCAACTCGTCCGTCCAACTCACCTGGGACGCTCCCGGCGCGCCGCAAGGCACCGTCGCCTACATCCAAATCCGCAAACAAGACGTCCCCACGATGACCGTCGACACGCAGTACCAGTTGGAAGTCAGCCTGTGGTCCGCAACCGCCACCCCCACGCGCACCCCCACCCCCACCCCCACGTCCGCACCCAACCCATGGGACGCCTACGAACAGAACGATACTTACACCACGGCCTACGTCTTGCCGGTCGCCGTGTCTGTCAGTCTGTCTTCTGAGGACGGGAAAGCAAACTTCGCGCCCTACAACCACCTGCCCGACGACGACATCGACTGGTTCGCATTCTACGTCCGCAACGGACAACAGTACCAGGCCTACACCAGCGACCTGAACGATGCCGATACCGTCCTCCAGGTCTACAATAGAAACAACAGTACCACCCCCGTCCAGTCCGACGACAACGGCGGGGGAGGGTTCTCCAGCAAAGTCACCTGGCAGGCCTCCTACGACGGCTGGTATTACCTCCGCGTCTCCAACAACACAGACACCACCGGCACCTACAACCTGACCATCGCCGAAGTGGGCGTCGGCACACCCACCGCAACCACCACCGCCCTGCCCACCAACACCCCCATCCCCGGTGCCGACCCCGACGCAGACGGCTGCGAGAATAATCTCAACTTCGACACCGCCTGCATCATCGCACCCGACCACACGCAGACGTTCAACTTCGTGCCCGCCTTCCCCGGCGTGGACAATGACTTCTTCAAACTGTGGATCAAGCCCAACCTGATCTACGAATGCCAGACCTCCGACCTGGCCCCCGGTATCGATCCGAATATGATCGTCTACGACCAGAACCGGAATGCCATCGGCGGCAACGACGACATCGAACCGGGCGACTTGAACAGCCGCTTCGCCTACTACGCACCCTACGAAGGCTGGCTGTACATCCTGGTCGGCTACGGCAACCGCACGCCGCCCAACATCTACAACAGCGACTACGACCTGACCTGCGAGATCAGCGTGCCGGGCCAGCCCAGCGCCACACCCACCCGCACCTCCCCCGCAGCCACCAGCACGCCCCGGCCCGATGCCACGTCGACGCCCACCAGCGCTTCCGGCTCTCCCGTGCCCACAACCCAGGGTGGCAACGGCTCGGCCGACGCGCTGAACATCCGCCCGATGGCTACCCCCACGCCCCGACCGACTTCGGAGGCCCCCTCCCTCCACTTCGTCCCGGTCGACATGCTGGTCTATTATGATGCCAACAGCGACCGCAGCCCTGGGGCAGGCGAAGGTATCGCCGGCGTGTTGCTCATGGCCTATGATACCGCCACCGGGCAGGAAATCGCCCAGGGCTTCACCGACGAGTTGGGGCACCTCGAGTTCACAGCCGCCGTCCAGGGCCTGGTGCGCCTCAGAATCCCCTACCTCGGCATCAGTTACGTCGTGGGGCAAGACAGCGACACCGTCTACGTGCGCATCGCACCCGGCTCCACTCCATGACACGGCCCCTCGCCTCACTGAACCCTGGTCGGAACATACCCCCTAGGAGAACGTCCTATGGCCGATAACGTCTCTGCACAGCCAGACACCCCCAACCCCGAACCGGTATCCCCCCCCACAGATGCATCGCCCGCGGCCGCGCCCGAACTCCCGCTTCTGACTGGCAGTGCGCCCAAGAGACGCATCTCCATTTTGCCGATTGTCGGCATCGCCATCGTCGGCTTTATCATCCTCGCCATCGTCGTCGGTTGGGCCATCGCCTCGCTGATCGGCCCCCAGGATTCGGCGGGCATCCCCTTGCAGGTGACGCGCATCGCCTCGACGTCGCCGCTGACGACCCCGATACCGCCATCATCTGCCGCCCCCATCGCCGAGGTCGGAGACACGCGCGTCTCGCTTCCCTTCCCCACCCGCCTGGACGTGGCAGACCGCAGCTTCCCCGTCCAATCCGCCGCCGCCGAGGTCAACCCGTGGAGCTCGCCCTTCCCCGCCGGCGCTGCCGTCTGGGTGCCCGGTACGGTGATCAACTACGTGGTCGGGCTGGAACCCACCGCCGACAACCAGAGCTTGATCGCCGGACTGCAACAAGAGGCCCCCATCGTCTTCGCCCTCTCCAACGGCACCCGCCTCACGTTCCGCGTGAGCGGGTCCCAGCAGGTCGCCGCCAACGCGCCGGAGGTGTTCGCCCAGTCCCGCCTCCAACTGACCCTGGTCCTGCCGCTGGAAGGCGATACGTGGACGGTCGTCACAGCCGACTTCGAAGCAGCACTCGAACCAACCTCCGCTCCGGGCGGAGCAGCTGCCGCCATCGGGCAGGCCGTCCAAGTCGGGGATGCGCAGGTCACCGTGACCGAGGCGAGCGTCCGCACCGGCGCAACGCCGACCCAGCCCGGCACGATGATCTACGTCGTCGAGTTCTCCGTGCTCAACACAGGCGCGCTCCCACTCAATCCGGACGTATTCTTCATCGAACTGCAAGACGGATTGGGCAATGCCTACCTGCTCTCCCAGAGCGCCTCGCAGACCGGCCGGAACGGCCCGCTCACGGCCCCCGTCCAACCAGGTGCGCAGGCAAGCGGATCGGCCGGATACATCGTGCCCGACAGCCTCACCGGCCCCACGCTGATGTGGCGCTTCAGCCCCGAGCGCAACTCCGAACTGCGCGCGCTCTTCGGCATCCCCTACGCCGCCGAAACCTCCGCCGACCCCGCCGTGCCGGACATCTACGTCTACGAAGCCTTCATTTCGGAGTCCGAGGAAACCATGCACGTATTGGCAGACGTCTACAACGACGGGGGAGACGCGTTCACAGTCGAGGAGAGCGACATCTCGCTCAGTTGCAACAGCGGGTTGGCCTCGCTTCAGACGACCGCGCCGCCGCTGCCGTGGACGGTGCCGGGCGGAGACGGGCGCGAGATGGAGCTGGTCTTCGATCTGCCCGGAGAGTTTCCCTGCGTGGTGACGATCCGCGGATTCACCTTCGAGATCACGGACTGATCGACACGGCGGTTGCAGGGACAGACGCAGACCCAACCCCGACTTTGTAGGTCGTGCGTGTCGTGTGACCTACTCGAGTGAAGCGAGAGCCACGCCCAGATCGGGCCCGGACGGGTTTTCCGAGAAGCGCGTGTGGAACTCGAGGCACACCGGGAAGCCGGATGGAGCCACGCCGCCCGCCCGCCGAAACACACACACCGCCGGGCTGTGCGCCGCCTCGACCGCCGCGACCACCGGCTCGGATTCCCCACCGCCCGCCCGCAGCGCGCAGCCATAGATGCCGTCGGCCGGAACGAGGCGCTCCGGCGCAGCCGCCACGCCAGCGCACAGGTACCCCGGCAGGCGCGCCGCGTCCCCGCCATTCTCAAGCACGCCCGCAAAACAGTACGGACGCCCCAGGCACCCGTTCGCCTCGTCGAGGTTACCCGCAGCCAGCGCCACGCGAATGCGCGTGCTGCTGACCGGCGCGCCGCCCCACTCCACAGGCCCCTCGACGTGTACCGAAAAGCCCAGCGTTTCGCCGGCGCGGCGCAAAAAGTCCGTCGTCCCTTCGCGCCGGCGGCCCAGCGCGAAGTCCGGCCCCGCCCACAAGGCCACCATCCCCAGGTGGCGCTGCAGCGCCGCCGCGAAATCAAAGGCCGGCGTGTCGGCCACTGCCGGGGTGAACAGCAAAACGACCAGCGCATCGACGCCCAGCCCTTCCAACAGCCCCGCCTGCTCCTCGATCGTGGAGAGCAACCTGACCCGGCCTCCCAACACCATCCCGGGATGGGGATCGAAGGTGACCACGATGGCGGCCTGCCCCGCTGCGCGCGCGGCCTGCACCATCGCGCCGACCAGGTGGCGGTGGCCGAGGTGCAACCCGTCGAAGACCCCCACCGCCACGTGCGCGGGGGTCGTAAAATGCGCCTGCTCCAATCCGCGAATGAGGTCGATCATCCTACGCGAAAACCTTGTGGGGATGCCACGCGCCTGCCTGCCGGTACGCCATCACCGCCAGAAACGCCCCATCGGGGCCGTAGGCCCGCGCCAGGCCCGCGCCCTCCGGCAGATCCGCGGCCACACCGCGGCCCGAGCGGACCGCCGCGGCGGCAGCCTCATCCAATTGCATGGCAGGGTAGCGCCGGAGCGCCGCGTCGATAGGCAGCAGCAGGTGCAGCAGCCGCTCGCGGGTCACCTCGTCCAGGGGCACGGCGTCGTCCAGGGTGAAGTCGCCGCTGGCCAGGCGCACCAGCTCGACCAGGTGCGCGCCACATCCCAGCGCCCGGCCCAGATCGTGAGCCAGCGAGCGCACGTAGGTTCCCGGCGAGCAGGTCACCGTCAGCGTCAGCGCCGGCGGCTGCCAATTGCTCATCTCCAGGCGGCCGATCTCCACCGCGCGCGCGTCGCGCTCCACCGTGACCCCCGCGCGGGCCAGCTTGTAGAGCGGCTGCCCGTCGCGTTTGATGGCGGAGTACATCGGTGGGACCTGCTGGATGGGACCGCGGAAGCGATCCAGGGCAGCCAGCACCCGCGCTTCGGTCACGTCCTCGACGGGGGCCGTCGCCACCACGTCTCCCTCCGCGTCGTAGGTGTCGGTCGTGACGCCCAGGAGCACGCGCGCGCGATAGGTCTTCGGGGAATCCATCACGTACTCTGCCGCGCGCGTGGCGCGGCCCAGGCAGACCACCAGCACCCCCGTGGCCATGGGGTCGAGCGTGCCGGTGTGGCCCACACGCCGCTGCCCGGCGACACGTCGAATGCGGTTGACCACGTCGTGAGAGGTCAAGCCACGTGGTTTATCGAGATTGAGGATGCCGTCCATGGCGGCTCAAGGCTCCTCCCGCTGGCGGGCCAGTTCTTCTTTGAGCAGCGCCACCACCCGCGCCTGAGCCGATTCGAATGGCCCCGGCACGAGACAGCCGGAGGCCAGCGTGTGCCCCCCACCGCCCAGCGACAGGGCAATCTGTGCCACGTCGAAGCCGGGGATGGCACGCAATCCCACTTCGACCCGCCCGTCCTTGCGCTCGACGAACAGCGCCGCCATAAGAGCGCCTTCGACGCCGATCAGCGTATTGGTCAGCCCGCTGGTGCTGTCGTCGCCGTTGGGGTGCTGCTGCGCCGCCAGAGGGATGGAGGACCACACCAGGCCGTCGCCCACCTTCAGGCGCGCAAAGCCGACCCCCCACAACCGAAGGGTCTCCGGCGAGCGGCGGTCCAACCCGTTCTGCGTGATCATCGCCAGAGACGCACCGGCGCGCATCAGTTCGACCGCGATCAAGAGCACCTCGGGCGTCACGTTGAAGGTGCGGAACCCGCGCGTGTCGGTCACCAGACCGGTCAGCAAGCAGGCGGCGATCCCTGGGTCGATGCGAACGCCGATGTGGTTGATGAGGTGATAGAGAACGTGCGTCGTCGAAACCGCCTCTACGTCGACCAAATTGACCGCGCCGAACTGTAAATTGGTGACGTGGTGATCGATGTTCAGAATGGGGGGCAGGTCGTCAAGCGCGGTGAACACCGTTCCCATCCGCTCGGTGTCGGAACAGTCGAGACTGACCAGCAGATCGAAAGGCCCGGCCGGCGCGCCGCGCACGACGTCGTGGAAGCCGGGCAGGTAATCGAACCGCTGGGGCAAGGGGTCCTGGCACGCCATACGCACCTGCTTGCCCAAGGCGCGCATAACGTGACCCAGGCTCAGCAGGCTGCCGATAGCGTCCCCATCCGGTGCCATGTGAGACATCAGAAGGGGACGCTCGGCCTTTTGCAGTATATTGTCACTCTGTGCCAGGTTCGTCGGTAAAATCATCTTTCAACTGGTCTAACAGGCCGGCGATGCGCTCTCCGCGTTCGAAAGAGGCATCCCAGTAAAAAAGCAACTCTGGCGTGTTGCGCAAGCGAATGCGTGGACCCAGTTCACGGCGCATGAACCCGGCAGCGCTCTGCAGGCCCGCCAGGGCCGCGTCGCGTTCTTCCCGGTCACCCAGGACGCTGAAGTACACCTTGGCCTGCGTCGCGTCGGTGTTCACTTCCACGTCGGTGATCGTCACCATTTGGACGCGGGGGTCATTCACCCGCGTGCGCAACAGGTCGACCAGGTGGATCTTGACCAATTCAGCCGCTCGTTTTTCGTAGAGACTTCCCATCAGGACCTCGAAACCACCCTAATCATTCGTAGCGGCCTGTTCCTCGCGCTCTTTGACGTAGAACTGAATCACATCGCCGACATGGAACTCGTGGAAATCCTCCAAACCGATGCCGCACTCGAAACCGGAGCGCACGCTGCGCGCGTCCTTTTCGAAGCGTCTGAGGGAAGCGATGTAGCCTTGATGGATTTCCTGTTTGTTGCGGAACACGCGCGCGCGGGCGCTCCGGCGCGCTTCGCCATCCCTGACGATGCACCCGGCAATCTGCCCGACCTTGGGAATGTCGAAGATCTGGCGCACCTCGGCCCACCCGACGACCTTTTCGACGTAGGTCGGCCCCAGGAGGCCCTTCAGCGCCAGGTTGATTTCGTCCACCAGCTTGTAGATGATGTCGTAAATGCGGACGTCGATGCCCTTGCTCTCGGCCACGCGGCGCACGGACGGGTCGATGGTGGCCTGGAAGCCGACGATGATGGCCTGCGATGCGATGGCCAGGTTGATGTCCGACTCGTTGATGCTGCCCGCAGCGGCGTGGATGACGTTGACCTTGAGGTCTTCGTTCCCCAGGCGTTGCAGGGACGTGACGATGGGCTCGATGGAGCCTTGCACGTCCACTTTGATGATCAGGTTGAGCTCCTTGACCTTGCCCTGCTGGATGCAGGCCGAGAGGTCATCGAGCGTGATGGTGGGGCAGGCAACCTCGACCGTCTGGGCTTCCAGGCGTTCGGCGGCGAGGGCACGGGCCACGCGATCGCTGGGCACGACCTCGAACAGATCGCCGGCCGAGGGAACCTCCGAAAGCCCCAACACGATCACCGGTGTGGAAGGGCCGGCCTCCTCGATCGGCTCCCTGGACTCGTCGAGCAACTGCCGCACGCGCCCGTGGATGGTGCCCGCCACCAACGCATCGCCGATGTGCAACGTGCCGTTTTGCACCAGCACCGTCGCAGTAGCCCCACGGCTACGGTCCAACTTGCTCTCCAGAACCGTCCCCACCGCCGGGCGGTCGGGGTTGGCCTTGATCTCGTGCGAATCGGCCACCAGGATGATAGCCTCCAGGAGGTCATCCAGGCCGATCTTCTTTTTGGCCGAAACGGGCACGCACAGCGTATCACCGCCCCAGTCGTCGGGCGTCAATCCGACCTCACTGAGCTGCTTCCGAACGACGTCAGGTTGGGCGGTGGGTTTGTCGATCTTGTTCAACGCCACGATGATGGGCACGCGGGCCGCGCGGGCGTGGTTGAGCGCCTCGATGGTCTGAGGCATCAGGCCGTCGTCGGCGGCCACAACCAACACGGCGATGTCGGTCGTGTGAGCTCCCCGGGCGCGCATCGCGGTGAACGCTTCGTGGCCCGGCGTGTCCAGGAACGTGATCTTGCGGTCCCTGTGCATGACCTGGTACGCGCCCATGTGTTGGGTGATGCCGCCCACCTCTCCACCGACGACGTCGGTCTGGCGAATGGCATCCAGTAGCGACGTCTTGCCGTGGTCGACGTGACCCAGAATCGTCACGACCGGCGGGCGATTTTTCAGATGCGCGGGGTCCTCGTGGGCATACAAGCGCTCCCACAAGGGGCGCAGCACGTCTTCACTGACCTCTTCTGCAACGAGCGGGGCTTCCTCCAGCGGCTCGAATCCCATTTCCGATGCCACGATTGCCGCTGTATCATAATCAATCTGCTGATTGATATTGGCCATCACGCCGTTGTTCATCAATTCCTTGATGACGTCAATCGGGCTCGTGTTCATCAACTGGGCCAACTGACGGACCGTCACGTAAGCCGGAATCGTCACCAAATGTTCCTGTCCCATAAACCTTCTCCTCTCATATCAAGCGCAGACCGCGCACTCACATGTCTACATCACACTCTGTCTCCTCTAACGTTTCCGGCAATCTTTCTGCATAAGCGCGCAGCGCGTTGATGACCTCAGCGCTTAACTCAACCCGGAGTGCCCGGTCCAGTTGTCGCCGTTTCAGTGCAGATGTCCAGCAGGATCGTTGAGCACAAAGATATGCTCCTCGGCCGTTTTGCTTACCCCGTTCGTCCACCACAACTTGCCCTTCGGGCGTATGCACGACGCGAATCAGTTCTCGCTTCGGGCGCGGGGTCCGGCAAGCAACACACGTACGAAACGGGATGTGCTTGCGCCGGCCTGACTTTCCAACCACCTATACGTACTCCTTCCAATCGTCCTCTTCTTCCATATCCCGCCAGTGACGACGCACCGCGATGGTTTCCCCCAGGTCTTCGTCATAGACCAGGCGGCGTTTCTTGGTACGTTGGCCCTTGGACTTATCCTTGAACAGAGAGTCTTCCTCTTCCTCCAGGTCGACCTCAACGTCTTCCCATTCGAGCGGTAAGCCGGTACCTTCTGCGGCCTCAGCCCCAGGCTCGAGTTCGACGGCCGCCGGCTCCGGTTCGAGCGCGGCGCCTTCGAGTTCATCGACCGCGAGAGCCTCTTCCGGCAGCAGCGCTTCCGGCAGCAGCGCTTCCGGCGCTTCTTCCGGCAGCGCCTCCAACACCTCTTCAGCCGCTTCCAAGGCCACCACGGCCTCTTCCACCTCGGCGGGCGGTTCCTCGACGAAGTCCTCTTCCGCTTCGATTTCGACCACTTCCGCAACCGCCTCAGCAACCGGCTCAACGGCTTCCTCAGGGAACGAGAGCTGGTCCAACGCATCGTGGATCTCGGATAGGGACTTGGGTCCGATGCCGTCGAACTTCAGCAGGCCTTCGTTGCCCTCGGCCAACTGCTCGCGCAACTGGCCCACCGTTTCGAGGCCGCTGCGTTCCAGGTGTGCCAGGACGCGTGGACTCAGCCCTATCTCGGAGATACTGACGTCGTAGGCGGCTTTCGGGATGAGGGCGCGGGCCTCGTCGATGACGGCCTTGCGCGCCTCGCGCGCCTCAGCCAGGGCGGCCTTGCGTGCCGCTTCCTGGCGCACCAGGCGCGCGCGTTCGGCATTGCGCAGAGAGATGAAGTAGGCGCGTACCCCCTCGATGAAATCGCGCATCATCATCAGTTCTTCGGCGTTGTATGGCAAATTGTTATCTTTGAAACGGCGCAGCGCCGCTGCAATCACGGGCAGTTTCTCGGCCACCGCACCCAATTCGGGCAAAATATCGGGGTTGTCGTTGACCTTCTTGAGCGCCCACTCGATCGCCTCGGTGGCCCCCTGGATGTCGATGCGCCAACTGGTCAGCTTCGCCGCCAGGCGAGCGTTCTGCCCGGCACGGCCAATGGCAAGGGAAAGCTGATCATCGGGCACGACGACGCTGGCCGTCTTGCCCTCGATTGGGTCTTCGTCGAGCTGCACGCTCAACACCCGCGCCGGACTCAGCGACTTGGCGATGAACGTCACCGGATCGGTGCTCCACTCGATGATGTCGACCTTCTCCCCGCCCAACTCCCTGACAATAGATTGGATGCGCATCCCGCGCATGCCGACGCACGCCCCCACAGGGTCGACGCCGGCCTGGCGCGCCACGACCGCCACTTTCGAACGCGAACCGGCTTCGCGCGAGATCGACTTGATCTCCACCGTCCCGTTGGAAATCTCCGGCACCTCCAGCTCCAACATCCGGCGCAGCATCTTCTTGTGGGCGCGGGACACGATGATGTGCGGCCCGCGGGTGGTGCGGCGCACCTCGAGGACGTAGGCACGGATACGGCTGTGCAGGGTGTACCGCTCGCCCGGCACCTGTTCCTTGCGCGGCATCACCGCCTCCGTGCGCCCCAGGTGCAGGGTCACGAACTGCGGGTTGATGCTCTGGACCGTGCCGTAAACCAGTTCGCCCTCCTGTTCGACGTAATGGGCAAACTGAGCATCCCGTTCCGCCTCGCGGATGCGCTGGAGAATGACCTGACGGGCTGTCTGAGCTGCGATCCGGCCGAAGTTACGCGGCGTGCTCTCGACCATCAGCACGTCGCCGATCTCAGCCTTCGGGTCCATCTTGCGCGCCTTGTCCAGGGCAACTTCCATCTGGGCGTCGACGACTTTTTCGACCACCTCTCGCTCGGCATAAATGATGGCTTCCCCAGTCTCAGGGTCGATCTCCACCGTCACGTTCTGCCCGGCCGGAGCTACCGTGTTGCGACGATAGGCAGAAACCAACGCCGTCTTGATCGCCTCAAGCACGACCTCGCGTGGGAGGTTCCTATCAGCACATATTTGGTTAAACGCCGTCAAAAACTCACTCTTCATTTGCCTATCCCGTGCATCCAACCTCTCTAAATTACAGAAAAAAGTGGGTCGCGTGCCCACTTTCAGCTTTTGAAATTATAGCATAAAGCCCCCTTTTAGGCAAGCTTTTTCTTTCTTATAGTGTCGGAATCACTGCTCAGCCCTGTGACGTCCATCATAGCCCCCGCCTGCCGAATCGTGTACGATATAACCGTAGATGGTAACCGCTCAGGCTGTGCGCCTGGCAATTACCCGCTTGGCGCGTCGAAGGGAGAAGGTGGGGGTTTTGC
>JAFGOJ010000268.1 GCA_016926575.1 Anaerolineae bacterium
CATCACCTCGCTCTACCTGGGCGCGGAAAACCTGGAAGCGGTCAACCTGCGCCTCCAGGCCAAGCTCAAAGAGATCGCCGCTAACGAGGTACGCTACAAGGAGTTCCAGACCGAGGACGCCGATATTTTGCTGGTGGCCTTCGGCACCGTCGGGCGCGTGTGCCAGACGGTGGTGCGCGAGGCGCGCGAAAAGGGGATCAAGGTCGGCCTGCACCGGCCGATCAGCCTGTGGCCGTTCCCCAGCGCCCGCCTGGCCGAGCTCTCGCGCCAGGTGCGCGGCATGTTGGTGGTGGAGATGAACGCCGGGCAGATGTTGGAGGACGTGCGTCTGTCTGTCGAAGGACGCTGCGCGACCGACTTCTACGGCCGTATGGGCGGCCCGATCCCCCTGCCCGACGAAATCCTGCCCCGGCTGGAGGCGTTCGACGCCCGGCTCGCGGGTGGAGAGGAGAGTTAGCATGGCGACCGTCGAGATTCCTGCGGACATGGAGCTGGTTTACGAGAAGCCCGAAAGCCTGACCAGCACCTATACCCACTACTGCCCCGGCTGCACGCACGGCACCATCCACCGGCTGATTGCCGAGGTACTGGACGAGCTGGACGTGCGCGAGCGTACCATCGGCATCGCGCCGGTGGGGTGCTCGGTGCTGGCGTATTACTACTTCAACCTCGACATGGCCGAAGCGGCCCACGGCCGCGCCCCGGCGATGGCCACCGGTATCAAGCGCGTCGCACCCGATAAGGTGGTCTTCACCTACCAGGGCGACGGCGACCTGGCCGCCATCGGCACCGCCGAGATCGTCCAGGCGGCGAACCGTGGCGAGCTGTTCACCACCATCTTCGTCAACAACGCCATCTACGGCATGACCGGCGGGCAGATGGCCCCGACCACGCTGCCCCTGCAGGTGACGACGTCGTCACCGACGGGCCGCAACGTCCAAACGGCCGGCTTCCCGATGAAAGTGGCCGAACTGCTGGCCGTGCTCCCCGGCACGGTCTACGTCACCCGCCAGCACGTACTGGACGTGCGCGGTATCCGCCAGACCAAGAAGGCGATCAAGCTGGCGTTCGAGGCCCAGATTGCCGGCCTGGGCTTCACTCTGGTCGAGGTGCTCTCGACGTGCAATACGAACTGGCACATGGGGCCGGTCGAGGCACTGGACTGGGCCAAGGAGAATATGGTGCCCTACTTCCCAATTGGCGATACCAAGATGACCGACGACGTCCGTGCCCTGGCGGAGAGGAAATAGGAGGCGACGATGCAACAGGAAATCATCATTTCCGGCTTTGGCGGACAGGGAACCTTGTTTGCCGGTCAACTGCTCGCTTATGCTGCGATGGACAGCGGTAGCTACGTCACCTGGATTCCCTCCTACGGCCCGGAGATGCGCGGCGGCAAGGCGCGCTGTACCGTCGTCGTGGCCGACGAAGAGATCGGCTCACCGCTGGTGCGCCGGCCCAGCGCGGCCATCGTGCTCAACCTCCCGTCGATGGAGGCGTTCGAGCCGGCGATCAAACCGGGCGGCACGCTCATCGTCAACAGCTCGCTGATCCCGATGCAGAGCGAGCGCGACGACATCCAAGTCGTCTATATCCCGGCAACCGACATGGCCATCGAACTGGGCAACGTGCGCCTGGCGAACGTCATCTGCCTGGGGGCGCTGGTCAAGGCTACGGGTGTCGTCACGTTGGATGCCATTTCACAGGCGTTGGAGGATCACCTGCCGGCGCGCCACCACAAGCTGCTGGGGGTGAACCGACAGGCACTGGCGTTAGGCGCGCAGCAGGTTTAGTTTAAACCGCCAAGGCGCGAAGAGCGCAAAGAAAGCGCGAAAGAGCTTGGTGTTCTTTGTGCCTTGGCGGTGAGTTTCCTGCGCCTTGTAGCAAGAATCCGGAGGCCAAAGATGTATAAGAAAGTGGTGGTCTTGCTGGATGGATCCGAATTGGCCGAACGCGTGCTCCCCCACGTTGTGGAGATCGTCCGCGACCGCGACAGCCTGGTCTATTTGATCTCCGTCGTGCCGGTGGTCATGCCGGCGGCGGTGGCGGTCGACGTCTACCCGGTCTATATGGCGGCGGATTTCTTGACGGTCGAAGCGGCGGAACGCGAACGGGTGAAGAAGGAGTTGCAGGCCTACCTCGATGGCGTGGCCGAGACGCTCGGACCCATTGCCGCGCACGTAGAGACGGTGGTGCGGTTCGGCCAGCCGGCCGACGAGATTCTCCGGTACGCCGAAGAGGTCGAGGCCGATCTGATCGCGATGTGTACACACGGGCGTTCGGGCCTCAGTCGCTGGGTCTTCGGCAGCGTGGCCGAGAAAGTGCTGCGCGGGGCCACGTGCCCGGTGCTGCTGGTGCGCGTACGTCCCGCAGACCGGTCCGCGTCCGTTTAGGGCGCGATGGCGTGGGCTACATTGGGTGCGTTTCGCCCTCCCCCCACACCCCCAGACGGCGCAGGCGGGCGGGGGAGAGGTGAGGTCAGCCGTTCCGCCCGGTCTCCTGACCGGGCGGAACAAGAGGCCGGTCGGTAGGGGTCGGTCTGAGACCGACCCCTACCAACGGCACCATTGACCGGAACCCTTTTGCGGAAGGGGTCCGGGGAAACCGGAAGGTAAACCGCAGGTTTACCCGTTTCCCCGGCGGGGTGCAGGGGCGGAGCCCCTGCAAA
>JAFGOJ010000033.1 GCA_016926575.1 Anaerolineae bacterium
CACCACCAGCAGGAAGCGGTAGCCGATGGCAATCGTGCCGAACAGGGTCACCCCGGCGTAGGCAGCGGGGTAGAGCCACGCGGGCATCTCGGCGGCCCACCGGCGCGGGCCGGCGCGCAGGAAGCGGGCCGCCGCTGCCCCCAGCAACGCCAGCAGCGGCAGTGGCGTCTTCAGCACAAACGCCAGCGGATAGTAGGCCAGCCACCCGCGCGCGCTGATCTCGCCCATCAAGAAGGCCGTGTGCCCCTCCTGCGCGTGCGTGCGGACCCCCAGCCAGGTCTCCCATTGCGTGGCGAAGGGCAGCGGCAGCCCGCCCAGCCCGGCCACGGGGCGCACCTCGAAGCCATACAGCGCCCACAGGACCAGCGAGGCCAGGCCCGCCAGCCCGGCGGCTTCCGCGAAACAGGTGTAGAGACGACCCGGCGGACCGTCCCGGCGGAACCCGCGCGCGACGCCGTAGACTGCCGGCAGCATCACGGCGGCGAACGCGCCGGAGGACTTCGCGCCCAGCGTCAGCCCGAGGGCCACCCCCGCTGCGACGTACAGCCCGGCGGAGCGGCGGCGCAGCAGTCGCAGCATCAGATAGGCAGCGGCAAAGCCGAACACCGCCAGCCCCACGTCCGTCGTCGCCAGGGTAGCGTGGGCCAGCACGTTGGGATCGAGGGTAAAGAGCGCCAGCGCGGCCAGCCCGGCCCACGCACCGGAGTAGTCGGCGGCCCAGCGGAAGACCAGGCCCGCGCCCACGAGTGCCATCAGGAGGACGGGCAAACGCGCGGCGAAGGTCGCTGCGGGCAGGCTGTTGGCGATGGCGTCCACGAAGGCGCGCGAAAAGGTCGCCAGGTCCGCCTCGGCCCAGCCAGGCAGCGCCGTCACGTCGGGGACGGGTTGCAGCAGCAGCGGGGCCGCGGTCAGCACGAAAAGGAGCGGCGGGTGCGCCGCCTGCGTCTCCAGCCGCAAGTCGCCGGTTTGGAGGTAGGCCAGCCCCGGCCCGACGAAGGCGGGCTCGTCGGCGGTGAGCGAGAGGCGCGGGATGGCCGCCGCTCCGCGCGCAAAGAAGACCAGCAACAGCAACACTGCCAGCGCCGTGGTGAGGCCACGGTGTTGGACGGTTTCTTTCGACGTTTCCATGAAGCCCATCATAGCAAAAAACGGCAGGAACACAAAAGGGAGACTTTTGTCGTAGAACGTCGACGCAAAATGCGATATACTACTTACAAGGAGGTGTACAATGTCCATGTTTTGTTTTCAATGTCAAGAAACGGCGCGTAACGAAGGCTGCACCGCCCGTGGCGTGTGCGGCAAGCCACCCGAAATAGCCCAGTTGCAAGATCTGATGATTTGGCTGCTCAAGGGGATTTCCTTCTGGGGGACGCACGGTCGCGACTTGGGCGTGAGCGATCCGCAAACCGACCTGTTCGTGGCCCAGGCTCTCTTCGCTACGATCACCAACGCCAACTTCGACCCCGACCGCTTCGTCAGCTTGATCCGCGAGGCCGTGGAACGCCGCGACGCGCTCAAGGCGCGCGCTCAGGCGGTTTGCGAGGCCCAACACGGGGCCCCGTGCAGCGCCAATCCGCCCGAGATGGCGGTCTGGACCCCGGCGGACTACGACGTCGTCACGCTGTTGGAGAAGGGCCAGCACGTGGGCGTGATGGCCGACCCCAACCTGCATCCCGACGTCCGCTCGCTGCGCGAGCTGCTGATCTACGGCATCAAGGGCCTGGCAGCCTACACCGACCATGCCTACATGCTCAATTACACCAGCGACACGCTGCTGCCCTTCGTCCAGGAGGTGCTGCTGGCGACCACCGACGACAGCCTCAGCGTCGACGACCTGGTGGCGCTGGTCCTGCGCGCCGGAGAGATGGGCGTGGAGGCGATGCGCCTGCTCGACGAAGCGAACACCAGCACCTACGGCCACCCCGAGCCGACCCAGGTCAACATCGGCGTGCGCCCCGGCCCGGCCATCCTGGTCAGCGGGCACGATCTGCGCGACCTGGAGGAGTTGTTGGAGCAGACCGCCGGCACCGACGTCAATATCTACACGCACGGCGAGATGCTGCCCGCCAATGCCTACCCCGCCTTCAAGAAGTACGACCACTTCGTGGGCAACTACGGCGGGTCGTGGTGGCACCAGAACCAAGAGTTCGAGTCGTTCGGCGGCGCGATTCTGCTGACGACGAACTGCATCATCCCGGTGAAAGATAGTTACAAGGACCGCCTCTTCACCACCGGCATGGCCGGTTGGCCCGGCTGCGTCCACATCCCCGACCGGGAACCGGGCCAGCAGAAGGATTTCAGCGCCGTCATCGCCACAGCCAAAGCGTCGGCCGAGCCGCAGGCACTGGAGGAGGGCACGATCCCCATCGGCTTCGCCCGCAACACGGTGATGAGCGTGGCCGACAAGGTCATCGAGGCGGTGCAGAGCGGCGCGATCAAGCGCTTCGTGGTGATGGCCGGCTGTGACGGGCGGCACAAAACCCGCGCCTACTACACGGAAGTCGCCGAAGGGCTGCCCAAGGACCACGTCATCCTGACGGCGGGGTGCGCCAAGTACCGTTACAACAAGCTCGACCTGGGCGACATCGGCGGGATTCCGCGCATCCTCGACGCCGGGCAGTGCAATGACTCCTACTCGCTGGCCTACGTCGCGCTCCAATTGAAGGCGGCCCTGGGCCTGGACGACATCAACGACCTGCCCATCGCCTACGACATTGCCTGGTATGAACAGAAGGCGGTCATCGTCTTGCTGGCGCTGCTGGCGCTGGGCGTCAAGCACATCCGCCTGGGGCCGACGCTCCCGGCATTCCTCTCCCCCGGCGTGACGGACGTGTTGGTCAAGCACTTCGATCTGATGCCCATCGGCACGGTCGAGGAGGACCTGGCGGCCATCGTAGGCGGGGCGTAGGTTGGTAGGGGTCGGTCTGAGACCGACCCCTACCAACGGCACCATTGACCGGAACCTCTCGTTGCGGCGGGTCTCCTGACCCGCCGTTCCGCCCGGTCAGGAGACCGGGCGGAACAAGAGG
>JAFGOJ010000034.1 GCA_016926575.1 Anaerolineae bacterium
TCCGGGGAAACCGGAAGGTAAACCGCAGGTTTACCCGTTTCCCCGGCGGGGTGCAGGGGCGGAGCCCCTGCAAAACCCCTATTTTCGGAACAGCGCCTCCAGTGCTGCCTCTTCGAGAAACCCGTCCGCGGCGCCGGCAGCGCCGATCTTGTAGGAGGCGAAGCGGGTCGCTTTTTCCAGCGCCTGGTAGGGGTTGCCGTTCCGGGCGTAGAAGTGGACGAACGCCGAGAAGAGCGCGTCGCCCGCGCCGATGGTGTTGACCACCGGGCGGGTGCGCACAGCCGGAACGCGCCCGACGAAGCCATCCTGCCGCACCGCCATCAGCGCGCCCTGGCCGCCCAACCCAACGACGGCAATCGCCGGGGCGTAGCGGCGGGTCAGCGCGTTGATCCACTCCTCGGGCGGGCAGGGCAGCGCCTCGTCGCTCATGAAGAGGATGTCGGCGGCGGCCATGAAGTCGGCATTGTAGGCATCGTCGAGGTCGGCGACGGTGTGGACGTCGGTGGCGATGGGGATGCCGCGCTCGCGCGTCATACACAGCAGCGGGCGGGAGAAGTTGACGTTGCACAGCGCGGCCAGGTCGCATCCTGCGATGGCCTGCTGGTAGCGCGCGACGGGGTAGCGCTGCTCCTGGATGTCCTTCAGATCGACGTGAATCTGCCGCCGGCCCTCGCCATCGTAGAGGATCACCGAGCGGGCCGTCTTTTCGACGTGATCGAGGACGAAATCCTCGGGGATGCCGTCCCGTGCCAGGGCGTGGCGCACCATCTGCCCGGCGATGTCGCTGCCGATGAGGGAGAGGAAGCGCACCTGGTTGCCCAGCACCGTCAGCGCCTTGGAGACGTTGTACCCCACGCCGGAGACGCTGGCGTCGATGCCGAAGAAGGGGTAGTGGACGGGCGCGTAGGGGATGGGGAAGCCGTCCACCCGCAGGGTGACCTCGATATTGATCAAGCCGGAGACGAGGACGCGGCTCACGGCGGCCACCCGAAACTGTCGAACCAGCGCTGTGCGCGGTAGTTCTCCAGCGCGCGGCGGACGTAGGGGATCACGTTCTCCGGCAGATCGTCTAGCGGGAACCAGGCCAGGTGGTCACATTTGTGGGGCTCGCGGTTTTCGACCTGCCCCTGCCATTTTTTTGCGACGAGGAAGAAATCGATCCGCTCGTCATCCGAGCGGCGGTGCATCACGCCCACCACGTGCAGGTCGGCCGGGTCGATGGCGATGCCCGCCTCTTCCTGTGCCTCGCGGATCATCGCGGCTTTGACCTGCTCGTTGCCGTTCAAGTGACCGGCGACGACGCTGTAGTTGCCGTCTTCGTAGCCGGTGTTGAAACGGCGCAGCAGCAGCACGCTGCCATCCTGGATGAGGAACAGGTGGGCGGCAGAGGGGAGTTTGAAGCGGTTCGATGTCATCTTCAAGTGAGCAATCGTCGCATGTCGTCGCGGGCGAGGAAAGCGGTCCTCATCTCCGATGACAGGCCGTCGGCGATGTCGCGCGCGGCAAACGCTGCCACTGCGCGGGCCTGGGGGTCCTTTGCCAGTGCCTGTCCGGCTTCCATCATCAACGCGAGGCAGTCCAGCGCCTGGCCCACGTTCATGGCGTGGTACAGGTCGTCGGCGTTCCCGGTGGCCCGCCCGCGCAGCAGGTAGCCCCAGCCGATCAACGGCCGGTACGCGCCTGATTGGGCCAGGTCGAGCAGCTCTTCGATGTGCGGCAGGGCCGCCGATGGTCCTGCGATGCTCAAAGTGGCACGGGCGAAGTCGCGCAGGGCCTGGGCGCGGAACCATTTCAAGCCGCCGAAGCGGGCGAAATTGACCGCGTTGTTGAACGAAGCCATGGCCTGGTCGGGTTGGCCGAGCGCCATGTAGGCCACGCCGAGCCCGCGCATCGAAGAGATGCTCGCCACGTGAGAGAGGCCTGCCACTGTGATGGCCTGTTGGTATACGTCCAGCGCGTGTTCGGGCATATGCAGGCCGGCGTAGGCATCCCCGCGCGCCAGCAAGGCGATCGCTTGCCCTTCCCGCAGTTCTGCGTGATTTTGGTCGTAGACGTGTTCCGTGCGACGGAGAGCCGCGCCATAATTTCCGCGCAAGGCCTCTGCCCAGGCGGCTTCGGCGACACCTATGGAGATGACCAGCGGCAGGTTGGTGTCCTCGCCGATGGCGGTCCCTGCTTCCAATGCTTCGAGGGCCATGCTGTAGTTGCCGTTGAAGGCGTGGGTGAGCCCGGTGCAGCACCTGGACAGCCCCACGAAGAGCGATTCGCCGGCCCGTTCGGCCAGCACCTCGGCGCGGGCCAGGGCGGCCAGGGCATCTTCAAAGTCGCCTTCCAGAAGCGCGCCCAGGCCGGCGTAGTAAGCGCCCTCACCGCGGGGGTCGTATCCGGGCCAGCGGCGCGTATCTCCGACCAGGCGCAGGCCTTCTTCGATGTGTTTACGTCCGGATGCGAGCGCGGCGGAGCGGATTTCTGCCTGGGCGAGCGTGAGTAGCACCACGCCGCGGCACCAGTCGGCATCTGCTTCCTCCAGCGCCTGAATCGATTGCTGCGCGTATCGAATCGAAGCGGGCAGGTCGCCGAGGTGCGTTTCGACGACCGCGGCGCTGTGCAGCGCGTGCCCGCGGATGTAGGCATCGTTGCGTTGCTCGCCGATGGCCAACAGGGTTTTGTAGACTGCGCGGGCGGTCTCGTAGTTACCCAGCAGTGTGTGGGCGGTGGCGCATTCGTGATAGAGGTCGGTCAAGCGTTTCCGGTCGACGGAGAGGTTGCCCGTGTGGATGGCGTCCATCGCGCGGTGGTAATAGAACACGGCCTCGGGGAGGGCGCGGGTGGTCTTGGCGCGGTCACCTGCTGCGTGCATATACACCGCCGCTTTTTCCCACACCTCACCGGCGTAGGCGTGGTGGGCCAGAGTGCGCCAGTGGTCGCCCATGTTGTCTTGGTAAAGCCGCTCGGCCACGCTCAGAACGTGGCGGTGTGCCGCTATTCTGCTCCCAATCAACATTTTCTCGTAGGCTGCTTCTTGGGTCAAGACGTGGTCGAAGATGTAGGCGCGTCCTTCTTCTCCTTCGAAGGCGTAGTAACGGATCAGGCCGCTCTCGCGCAGGACGCGCAGGTGGTCGTCCAGATCGTTGTGTTGGACGACGTCGGCGAGCATGCGGTAGGTGAACGTGCGGCCAATCACGGCGGCTTGGGAGAGGGTGTCCCTGACGGCCGGGTCGAGTCGGTCGATGCGGCTAGTCAGCAGGCCGCGCAGAGAGTTCGGGATTTCGACGGTATGGATGTCCGGCGTCAATTCCCAGTGCCCGTTCTTGCGCACCAGAACCTGTTCTTCGATCAGCGTGCGGATGACTTCTTGGACGAAGAGCGGGTTTCCCTCGATGCGTTCCAGGACGTACGCTTTGCGTGCTGCGGGGACGATGTCGCCGCCGAGCAGGCTGGTTACCAGGGCCACCGTCGCCTGTTGGGAAAGCGGCAGGAGGTTGAACGAGGTAGCGCCTTCCACAACCTCTGCCCAATTCACATTCGAGGCGTATCCGGGGCGCGCGACGGTCATGAACAGGAGCGGTACGTCTTGCGTAAGAGGCAAGAGGTGGTGTAGTATATCGATACTGCTCTGGTCCACCCAGTGGAAGTCTTCCAACACCACCACCGTGGGGCGGTCGATGGCCAGGTTGTGGAAGAACGTGCGCAGCGCGACGATGGTGCGGGCGCGCAGGCCGTCGGCGGAGAGGGGAGCTACGATCTCTGCGGTGTGCGGGTCGAGCGGTATCCCCAGCAGTTGGAGCAGGAAGGGTGAGATGCGGAGGGCCTCTTCAGGGGCGATGTGAGTCAGCGCTTCCCACACGTTCTGTCGCAGGGCCTCTTCGGGCTGGTCGTCTCCCCCGAACCAATTTCGTAGCAGGTCCCGAAACGGTGCGAACGGCCAGGTGGTGCCGTAAGAGACGCAGCGCCCCTCCAACCAGTGGAGGTCGTGTTCTGAGGAGCGCAGTTCCGCCACCAGGCGGGATTTCCCAACGCCGGCGCCGCCGTTCAGAGAGACGAGGCCGCCTTGTCCATGTCGGAGGTGTTGCAAGCGCATTTTGAGCTGCGACATTTCTCTGGTGCGCCCGACGAGAGGAGCGAGCAGGTCTGGAAAATCCTTGCGCTGCTGAGTCGATTGTTCGCCGATGAGGAAGTAGATTTTTACCGGTTCCAGCTTCCCTCTCACGCGGATGGAGGGTAGGGGGTGGAAGGTGAGCGACGTGGGGGCCGCGCGGTGCGTGTCTTCGGCCACCAGGATCTGACCGGGTTCGGCCAGGTAGGCCAGCCGGTTGGCCAGATTGACCGGGTCTCCTACCACCGAGTAGGCCTCCTGGCCTGTTGCTCCGATCTCTCCGGCGAAGACCAGGCCGGTGTTGATGCCACAGCAGAGGCCCAACGGTGCCGACAGGCGGTGGCGCTCGCTGGCGTTGAAGCGCTGCATGGCCTCGACCATCTCGAGGGCCGTGTGCAGCGCGCGCTCGACGTCGTTCTCGTGGCTCTCGGGCGCGCCGAACAGCCCCATGATCATCTGCCTGAAAAACTTGTCCAACGTGCCGCCGTAGCGTTGGATTGGTTCGTAGAGATACTCCAGGCAGGCATTGGTCACATCGCGGGCTTCGCCCAGGTCGATTTGCTCGGTGAGGACGTTCAAGCCGGCGATGCGCGCGAACAGGATCGTCACTGTGCGCCGCTCGCCGACGACGTGATGGGGCGTCGACGGTCTATCGGGCGGGGAGAGGGCTTCCCCACATCGCCCGCAAAAGGAAAAGTTGTTCGGGTTGTCGAACTGACACCGGGGACATTTCACTTTGAACCAGCCGTATCTTCATTTGCAGGTCTATAGCCGGCGGTGCTCTAAAGGTGTCGGAGGGAGAGGACTTCACCACCAGGGGAGAAAAGAGGTTTGAGCAGTGCCCAACACTCCTTCATAGGTAACATTCACGTCGACGACGACCCGCCGGCCCGGCGGGGGAGCATTGATTTCGAAGCCTATGTCTGTGAGTCCCTGGGCGTTGGTGGGAGACAATGAGTAGACGACCGTGTCTGATGGGTAACGCACTGTGACGACAACGTTGGCTCCCGCCAACGGTTCGCGTCGTGCGTCTGTCACGTACACGAAGATGGTCTGATTGCCGTCTCGCCCGGTAATCGCATGGCGGACAGCAGCCCATACGCGGAGCGTGACCTGCGCGGGCGTGGGCGGGTTCAGGTCTATGATATTGGGATTGTACTCTTCTCGCTCCCGGTATTCGGAAGGCACGTTGTAACGAAACATATACTGGTTTCCCAGCGCTCCCAAGACGACCCGGTCCTCCCGCGAGCGCTCAGGATGCCACTCCATGCGCATTCGCTGGAAGTATTGGACGATGTACCCGCGTTCTTCGTCGAGCATCGGCTCCGAAATGGGGTATCCGAAAATGTCCAATCCCCCGTTGTTGTCGTAGAAGTCCAGGAAGGCGAACGAGACCACGTGCCCGGTCTGCCGGAAGACGCGGCGAAACCGGCTATTGGAGTGCAATTCCTCACTTGGAAGCGGTGGTTGGCTGTAGCCGAGGATTTCCGCCAATAACCCCAGTTGCACTTTGTAGGGGTCGGCGTTGCCGGGGTGCCATTCCATTCGCGCGTTGTCGAAGTATTGCACCCAAAGTCCGAGCGCGGGGTCGTAGAACACGCGCGTTTGAGGGTAGCCGAACACGCGCACGCCGCCCCGCGAATCGAAGAACTCCAGAAACGGCCCGCTGACGTAATGGCCTGTCTGGTTGAAATAGCGGGACGCACCTTGTGGAAAGGCTTCCTGAGGCTGAGGCTCAGCGTCTACATAGGCGGCAGGATAGCTTAGTGCTCCAGCCAGCAGGATTATGAGAACCCAAGTGGACAACCGGTTGCGCATTTTTCTCCTTATCATCCTGCCTTTTGGCCCGTTCAGTAAGGTCTTACTGTCCTTAAAAATATTCTACATCACATTGACGCTTTTTGCAATAAGGAATAGGAGCTATTATATCTCCTCAGAAAGAGGGGGAGTGTGGGGTTTGCGGGCGGCTTCGCCGCCCGCAAACCCCACATCTTCCCTCATTTTTTTGAGAAGATACGAGCTATTCGACACTTGCGCGATGGCTGCTTTCGATTTATCATAGATCGTCAGTAACCGCTCAGGCTGTGCGCCTGAGTTACTGTTGGGCGCGTTGCCAGTCGACTCGACGAACCGCTCGAAGGGATGCGAGGTGCATTGCCCATCTCACAACCACAGTCCGTTTATACCGTTTCTATGGGCCTGTCCAACGCGTACCTGGTGGTCGGCGCAGACGGGCTGATGCTGGTGGATGCCGGCGCGCCTGGCTTTGAACGGGCTGTGCTGCGACGGATGTCCGCATTGGGGCGGGATGACCTGCGCTTGATTTTCATCACCCACGCACATTTGGATCACTACGGCAGCGCGGCCGCGCTGCGACGCCTCACCGGCGCAGCGATTGCCATTCATCGTGCCGATGGCGACGCGATGGCGCGCGGCGAGACGCCTCTGGGCAGCACGCGCGGTTGGGGAGGTATGGTGCGTATTCTGATGCCGCTCATCGAGCAGGTGCTCCGCCCTGAACCGACGCCCGCCGATGTCTACCTCGACGATGGCGACGACGTGCAGCGCTTCGGGGGGAGCGGCACACTGCTTCACACGCCGGGCCATACCCCCGGTTCGAGTTGTCTCATCCTGGGCGATGTGGCCTTTGTGGGTGACCTGCTATCCACGACCGGACCTCCCCGCCTTCAACGCTACTTCGCCAGCGACTGGTCCGCTCTTCCCAAAGCTCTGGCCCGTCTCCAGGAACGCCAACCTCGACGGGTCTACACCGCCCACGGCCGTTACCCCCTGCGCGGCGAACAATTGGCCCGTCTCAGATAAACGGAGGGTAACTGTTCAGCTTGTGTTTCCCAGTTGCTTTTCCCGCCGCGAAAAGGGGAGTGGGGGTTTTGCGGGCGGCTTCGCCGCCCGCAAAACCCCCGTCTTCCCCCTTCGACGCGCCCAGCAGGTAACTGCCAGGCGTACAGCCTGAGCAGTTACA
>JAFGOJ010000269.1 GCA_016926575.1 Anaerolineae bacterium
AGGGGCGGAGCCCCTGCAAGGCATTGTTGAACGAGGGCGGCGGGTTTGAAACCCGCCCTACAGGGCCGTAGGCTTATTTTCTAAGCAACGCACGGATGGATGCCCGCTTTCGCGGGCATGACGATCGGGTGCGTGCTATTTTCGGAACAGATTGGGAGAGAAAAAATTGGCCGGATTAAGAGACGCATTTCGGTTGGACAGGCTGTTTCCCAGCCTCGCGGCGGGGCTTGTTTCGGGCATTTTGATCATTGTCCTCGATATATCCCTGGCGGCTCTGCTCTTTTCCGGCGAGATGAGCGGACGCGTTTCACAGGGCATCGGCTTGACGTTGTTCGGATCGATGGTGATCGGCACCGTCGTAGCCCTGACAAGTTCCTACGCCGGATCGGTAGCCTCCGCCCAGGAAAGCCCGGCGGCGATTGTGAGCCTGATGATCGCCGCGATCGTCGCGGGCACGTCGGCTACGGCAGCGCCCGATACGCGGCTTGCAACGGTTGTGGTGACCATCGCATTGTCCACGTGTGTGACGGGTCTCTTCCTTCTCCTGTTGGGCGCGCTCAAACTCGGCAGCCTCATGCGCTACATGCCCTACCCGGTTGTGGGTGGGTTCCTGGCGGGTACGGGGTGGTTTCTGGCCCTGGGCGGGCTGAGTGTGATGGTGGATGCGCCGCTGAGTTTGACGGATCTGTCCCGTTGGCTACAGGCCGAACTGCTCGTACGGTGGCTGCCGGGGGTGCTCTTTGCGCTCCTGGTGTTGCTGGCGTCGCGTCGTTACCGCCATTTTCTGATCATTCCGTCGATGTTGGCGGCAGCGGTAGCGCTATTCTACGTCTTCCTGTGGGTGAGCGGGACGTCGGCGGCGCAGGCCGGCGCGCAAGGCTGGTTCTTGGGCGCGTTTTCCTCCGGAGGATTGTGGAGGCCGGTGGTGCCGTCTGTGTTTGCCGCGGTGGCGTGGCCGATGGTTGTGGCACAGACGGGCAGTATGGGAACGGTTATGTTTGTCACGGCGATCTCGTTTTTGTTGAACGCCGGGGGAATTGGCGTCACGGTCCGCCAGGACCTGGACTTGAATCGAGACTTGAAGTCGCTTGGAGTGGCCAACCTCATCTCCGGGCTGGGTGGAGGGGTGGCCGGCTTTCATAGCTTGAGCTTCTCGGCGCTGGGGCATCGCCTGGGAGTGGACAGCCGTCTGACCGGCCTGACGTCGTCACTGCTGTGCGGGGTGGTGCTCTTCTTCGGTGCGCCGTTGATCTCCTTTCTCCCGCGATTCGTGCTTGGCGGCTTATTGCTCTTTCTGGGACTCTCTTTCCTCGTCGAATGGCTGGTCGATGGCTGGTTCAAGCTGTCGCGGGCGGACTATGCCATCGTATGGGCGATCATGCTCGTGATGGGCACGATCGGGGTGTTGGAGGGGGTGGGTCTGGGTCTGGCCCTGGCGGTGGTGTTCTTCGTGGTCAACTACAGCCGCGCCGACGTGGTCAGGCACACACTCTCGGGCCGGACGTTCCATAGCACCGTCGAGCGTTCGCGGCTCTATCGCCAACTCTTGCGCCAGAAGGGGGATTGGCTCTACATCCTCGAATTGCAGGGCTTCATTTTCTTCGGCACGGCCGACAAGCTCCTCGATGCGGTCCGGCGCAGGCTGGACGACCCGACATTGCTCGCGTTGCGGTTCATTGTGCTGGATTTTCGCCGCGTGGTGGGCCTGGACGGTTCGGCGCTGTTGAGCTTCGAGAAGATGAAGCAGTTGGCCGAAGCGCGGGATGTCGTTGTGGTCTTCACCGGCCTCGCGCCGCGCGTCGAGCGGGCCTTGAAGCGCGACGTGCTGTGCGAGGCGGATGCGGCGCTTTGGCGCACGTTCGCCAACCTCGATCACGGGGTCGAATGGTGCGAGGAGCAGGCGCTCCATACGTTCGAGGAGGTCGGCCTGGCCGCCGATTACCGGACGGCGAGACGCGTGCGAGCCGCGTCGCTGGCCCGCTCGGCCCTCGATGCGTTGTTGTGTATCCTCGCGCCGGAAGGCGACGCGGACGCGCCGTTGGACGTGTCGGACATTGCCGCGTGTGTGGCGGAGTACGTAGAATGGCTGGACGTCGCGGCGGGGACGTACCTCGTCCGCCAGGGCGAGGCGCTGCGGGGCCTCTACATTATCGAAACGGGTGGGGCGACGGTGCGCCTCGACGGCCCAGGCGGTGACGCCGTACGCCTGAGGAAAATGGGCGCGGGGGCGGTCGTGGGCGAAATCGGCTTCTACCTGGACGTCCCTGCGACGGCTTCGGTGGTGGTCGACCAGCCCAGCAGCGTGGCGTACCTCTCCGCGGAAAAGCTGGCGACGCTGGAAGCAGAGGCCCCCGCAAGCGCTGCCGCGTTCCACAAGCTCGTCGCCCGCTCGCTGGGCGAACGACTATCCAGCGCGACGACGACGATCGAAGCGCTGATGAAGTGAGGTGCTAAATGGGACAGATACGGATGGTATTTCGAGTGGCCTGTTGGACGGCGGTGTTGTTGTTGCTGGCAGCCTGCAACGGCGAACCGGCTCCTGTGCGGCGCGTGCGCGCCTTCCACGAGGCGGTCAATGAGATCGAACGGATCGAGGCCGAGGGCGGCGTGATCGATGCGCCGGAGGGCTTCCGCGCGCTGCACGCCATCTACGCCGAGTACACCACCACGCCGCAGGCCCCCATGACGTCGACGACGCTGGCAATGGCCGCCGGGATGGTGCGCTTCTCCAATATGACCTACGAACTCGTTTCCGAGAGCGACGGGTGCGCCATCGTGGCGGTGAGCGGTGAGGCGGTCATCGAAGAAAACACCTCGTCGTTTCAGGGGGAGTACGTCGTGTTGCAGCAGGCGGCGCGATGGGTCATCGACCTGAACGCTACGGCGTGCCCGGAGGGGGAATAGATATGCGCGTTGCCTGGAGACGATGGGTTCCGCTGTTGCTGGCGCTGCCAATGATCGCCTGCGGACTGTCGCCGCTCACGCCGACGCCTACCGCCCCCCCGTTTGCGACGGACGTGCCGACCGTCGCGCCGCCCACCGTTCCGCCCACCGACACGCCGACGCCCACGCCGATCCCGCTCGACGCCTGCCCGCTGCCCGCGTCGCCGCCGCCGCCGGAACAGCCGGCCGACTTCGCCAGCCTTCCCTACGTCGTGCAGCAATACCTGAGCGCCGGGGCCGACGTGGCAGCGCTGGAGGCGCTGTTGGAGGGATGGAACGTGCTGATCGAAGTGGCGGCCGCCGACTTGACGGCCAACGGGCGCACGGAAGTGATCGTCGTCGCGCACGACCCGGCCTCCGAAACGTTCGTTCCCGCGACGGCGCTCTTCGTTTACGGCTGCCGTGAGGGGGCCTACGTGCTGCAAGGCCAGGACCCCTCGCCTGACCACACGATCTCTCTGGCGCAGGTGGAGGACGTGACCGGCGATGAGACGCTGGAAATCGTCTACATCCGCACGATGTGCGGCGCGCACACCTGCTACGAATCGCTGGGTATCCTGGGGTGGGACGGGAGGGCCTTCTACAATTTGATGGACGACGTGCTCGAGCTGCCGCACCCGACCTACACCGTTGCCGCCGGGCGGATCGAAGCGCGCAGCGGCGGCATTGGATCGGTGGGGGCGGAGCCACAGGAGTACTACACCGAAGTGTGGACGTGGAACGGCCATGCGTTCGTGTTTGAGGAGCGCATCTACGCCCCGGCGGTCTACCGCTATCACGTCCTGCTGGAGGGCGAACGGGCGCTGGAGGCTGGCGATTTGGACGCGGCGCGCGCTGCTTACCAGCGCGTCATCGACGACGACCGGTTGGAGGAGTGGAGCACGATCTCTGGGCTGCTCGATCCGGTCGACGAGCGCGCGCAGTTGACCGCCTTCGCTCACTGGCGGCTGATGCTGATTCACCTGCTGCGCTCTGAGGAGGATGCGGCCGAGGCGGCCTATGACCTGTTGGTGGACGAGTACCTGGACGAGCGCGGCCATCCCGTCGCTGCGATGGCGGAGACGTTTTGGGACGCCTACGAGGATACGGGGCAGATGGCGGATGGCTGCGCGGCGGTCGTAACGGACGCCCAGGTGGGCAGTGCCGTGCTCGATTTCTTCAACCAGGCCTATGGCTACGCCAACCCGTGGTGGGAGCCGCTGGACCTATGCTGGTGGGAGCCGTAGAGGCGCGGGTAGTAGGGGCGCG
>JAFGOJ010000270.1 GCA_016926575.1 Anaerolineae bacterium
ACCCTATGAATGTTGATTTTTTGACCCTCGCTTGCCTGCGTGACCGGCTCGACGGCCTGCTCGGCGCTCGCGTCCAGCGCATCGTCGCTCCCGACGACCTGTCGGTTGGGATGGAGCTGTACGCCAAAGAACGATTCCACCTGCTGGCCTCAGCCCATCCCCAGCACGCACGCGTCCTCCTGATGCCAGAACGGCTTCGTCGGGGCACCGAGAGTGCCAGCCCGCTGCTCTTGCTCCTGCGCAAGTGGGTGCACGGCGCGCACCTGGTGGACGTGACGCAGCCACCCTGGGAGCGCATCCTGATGCTCCACTTCGATGGCGCGGCGGGGGCGTGCCGCTTGGTGATCGAGGTCATCGGCCGCTACAGCAATGTGATCCTGGTGGGCCCCGACGGCAACGTGCTCGAAGCGATCAAACGCATCGGGCCGCACCTGAACCGCTACCGGGTGACGCTCCCCGCCCATCCCTACCAGCTCCCTCCGCCCCCGGCCGGCCGCCCACCCGACACGCTCACCGCCTACGGCCTGGGCGCGATGCTGGCGAACGCCGATCCCGACCAACCGCTGCATACCGTCTTGGTGCGGCAACTCCTGGCGGTCGGACCGGTGGCCGCGCGAGAGATCGCCGCCCGCGCTGCAGGCCATCCCGAGGCGCGCGTCGCCGACGCCGCGCCCGATGCCGTCGCTGCCGCCATTGCCGGGCTGTTCGCCCCCATCGAGAGCGGTGAATGGGCCCCCCACGTCGCCCTGGACCAGGACGGCGAGGTGGCGGCCTTCACTGCATACGAGCCGCGTCAGTTCGAGCGCGTCGAAGCGGTGGCAGACATCAGCACGGCGATGCAGCGCTATTTCGAGATCCGCCTGGCCGCCGACCCCTATGCCGCCGCCCGCCGGCGTGTGGGCGACACGCTGAACGACGCCCTGGCGCGCGTCGAGCGGGCGCTGCACCAGGTGCGCTCCCAGCGCGTGGACGAGGCGGCGATTCAGCGTCTGCGCGAGACGGGCGAACTGCTGTTGACCTACCAGCACCAGGTGCCCCGGCGTGCGGACTCGGTGGCGCTGGTGGATTACGAGGGGCAGCCGCGGCAGATCGCGCTGGACCCGGCGCTGACGGCTGTGCAGAACGCGCAGGCGTACTTCCACCGCTACGAAAAAGCCCAGCGTGCTGGGGAGCAAGTCACCCGGCGCACGCACGAGCTCTCCGCCGACCGGGCCTACCTCGACCAGCTCGCCGCCGATTTGGCGCTGGCCGAGTCGCGCCCGGACATCGACGCAGTACACGAGGCGCTGGCCGAAGCGGGCTGGGCGCAGAAGAAGCGCAGCAGCAGCCGCCCCGAGGGTCCACGCAGTTTCGAGGTCGGCGGGTTCACGCTCCTCGTCGGGCGCAACGCGCGCCAGAACGAAGAGCTCACCTTCCACCAGGCCGCCCCCACCGACCTGTGGCTGCACGCGCGTGGGGTGCCGGGAGCGCACGTGATCGTCAGGCGCGGGCAACAGGACGTGCCCGAGGAGGTCGTAGGGCAGGCGGCGGCGCTGGCGGTCTACTATTCGCCGGCGCGGGGCGACCGCGCCCCCGTCGACGTGGTCGAACGGCGCTTCGTGCGCAGCGTCCCCGGGCGGCCGGGCCTGGTCACCTACCGCAACGAGCGCACGGTGCTGGCAGAGGGACGGCTGCCTGCGGATCTGCTCCCGAAATAGCCCGCTTCGCCTTTATCCCGCCCCGTTATTTCCCCGCTCCCCCAACACCAGCGCACGGGTCGCGTCGCCGCGTTCCCAGTTGATCTTGTCGATGAAGACGATCTGGTCGGCCACGAACTCGTGCACCGTCTCCTGGCAGTCCTGGCGCTTCCGCTGACGGTAGCGTGCCTGGATCAGCACCTTCGAGCCGGGATCGAGGTAGGCGTGGGCCAGCAGGGCCGTCTCGCCGTAGACCACCACCCGCACGAACGAGGTGGGGTCCCGCTCGTCGTCGACGGCCAGGTAGAGGCGCATGAACGGGGTTTTGGACACGCCAACGCGCTGAAAATGGGGCGGGTGGGTGAGGTTTCCGATGAACCGACAGTCGTTGTTAACCGACATGGTCCATCTCTCCGGTGAGGATTGGGTGCAATGCGTGCATCGTTGACCTCCTTGCTGCGATGTGTGTGCAATGATGGGGGCGATTTTATCACCGCGAAAAGGCTTTGTCAAGAGCAGCTTTTCGAACGGACTACTTCGAAAATAGGCCGCGTTCTTGCTCCCGCCGGGTCCGTGACCTGCGCCGAGCGGGCGTCACGCTGAAAGCGTGACAGGAACCTTCGGTCTGAGACCGCCCCCTACCAACCGGCATGTTCGCCCGTTTGTGGTGGTGCCACCGGGGCCGTGGCGACTGCGTCCACAGCCTCACGCCGGGCGATGATCTCCGTCGTCGCCGCGCCCAGCCCCACGACTAACCAGAAGAGGGTCACCGAATGGTGGAAGTCGAGGTTGAAAAAGTAGTGGTCGAAGACGCCGCCGCCCAGTGCGCCGATCACCGCCGCGTAAAGCCCCCACCAGATTGGCTCCAGACGTGGGTGTTGGGCGACTACGGCCTTTGTGCGCCAGAAGCGGAGCAAAAAGAGGCCCATCACAGATAGGAAACTTGCCAGTCCTACCAGACCCATCTCTTCGGCGATCAAAAGGTAGACGTTCGCAACTCCAATGTACGTGTCGATGTCCGGCGATCCGGCAAAGCCAACCCCCAGGATGGGGTACCGGCCGATCAGGATGAGCGCGTCCTTGTACTCGCCGAAGCGCATCTGCGTTGCCAGGTCCTGGCCCTGGAATCCCTGCACCAGGTGAACCACATAGTCCTGCGTCTGGGGCAGCAGCACGAACAGCACCGCCGCGCCCAGCATCAGCCACCACAGCTTGCGGTAGCGCAGGGTCGCCAGCATGACCATCGCCCCGCCCAGCCCCACCCACGACCCGCGCGAGATGGTCAACCCCAGGCAGATGACCATCACGCCCAGCATCGGCAGGAGCGTGCGGCGGCGGACGATGGGGCGGTCGGTGAAGAGCTGGGGGATGGTCACCGCGATGGCGATGTTGAGCAGGCTGCCCAACACGTTCGGGTCGACCGAGGTGGACGTGGCGCGCTGGGAGAGTGTGGGGTCCTCGCGGATGTAGCGCAGCACGCCCGGCCCCGCGGGGTAGCCGAAGACGCGCAGCGCCGACAGCGCCCGGATGGCCCACTCGTCGGGGATGACGTAGAGCACGATGCCCACCAGCGCCGCCAGCGAGGCGCACACCATCACCGCCCGCATCAATCGCTCCAATCGCTCGGGCTCGCGCACGGTGTTGACGACGAGGAAGAAGAACACCACGCTGAGCAGAATCTCCCCAAAGTGGCGGATGACGTAAGAGGTCAACGGCGCGTGCCCCAGGCCCAGGATGAAGGCCGTCAGCGCCAGGAGCAGGAAGATCAGTACCGGCCCGCCCAGTTCGGTGGTCACGAAGTGGCGCTGCTCACCGCTCATCAGTTCGAGCAGCCAGACGACGAACAACACGCCCAGCGCCGCGTCCAAAAAGGTGGGGGTGAAGCCGATGTCGAACGGGAAGGAGGCGAAGGGGAGCAGGCAGACGATGCCGATGACGCCCCAGTAGGCCAGCTCGATGCTGCGCAGCATCAATAGGGCCGCGATCAGCGCCGCGACGCCCGCGACGGCGTACAACGGCCCGACCTCGGCCAGCAGATAGCCCGCGCCCACCGCAATGCCCACGGTCAATACCAGGGCCAGCAGGACCGAAATCCAGCGGTGGCGGGAGGCGAAGAGCCTGTAGAGCAGATCGGTATTCATAGCTGGGTAAATTAAAAATGACAAATGATGAAATGACAAAGAAACGTTAAGGGAGGGTCCAGGTTCCCAGGGGTACAGTATAAAACCATCCGCTCATTGGCACAAGTGGGGCCAAGCGGAAACGTTCGTAGGCGACGAGGGTGGCGCTGACGCCGCCGCCGCTGAAGTCGGCGGGGAGGGGCAGCACGTGGCGATCGGTTACGCGGCTGCCGGCGATCCACTTGAGGGTGGGGACGGCTCCCAGGGCCGGCTGGCCGTCGTGACTGGCGAGCCAGCGCCCATCTTCTGCCACCAGGCGCACGCTGGTCGAGTAGTCGGCGGTGAGCGCGTGCATGCCGACGAGGGTGGCGTCGACGATGAAGGCCTCGCCATTGGCGGATGGGCGTGCGTCTACGTCAACCAGGGCGAACTCGCGCCCCAGGGGCACGAAACGCGCGTCGGCAGGTGGTGCGAATATCCACAGTTCCCCCAGCGGCCACCCCCAGGGCCCAGCGGCGCGCAGAACTTCCCCTTCCCCATTGATCAACGCAACGGCCAGCAGGCCGCGCGGATTGCCGGGCAGGTCGACGGCGACGGTCTGGTACGCCCCGTCTGGGAGCGGCATCAATGAAACGACGGCCTCGGCGCCGCCGCGTGCGCGCACGCGGACGGTGCGCTGTGCGGCGTTCGGCCCGCGCCAGTGGAGGGTGACGCGCAGCGTGTCTGCTGCGCTGCGATCGAAGTCGATGCCGACGAGCGTGGGGCCGTCCGCGAAGGGCACGCGGCGCGGGTGGAGGGTGAAGGGGCGCGAGTCGGCGGGGGGGACGTCCAACCCGGTCAGTGCGAGGGACGGCGCGCCGTCGGCGAGGGGCAGTGTCTCGAACCCGGCCGCGGTGATGGTGTAGGCTCCCACGGTCAGGTGGTATGCGCCGGGTGAAAGGAACGGGTAGAGTGGCAGGGCCAGGCGCACGAAGCGCAGTTCGCCGGGTGCGACGTCGGTCTCCAGGCTGCGGTCGACCTGGGCCAGCGAGTGACCTTCGGCATCCGTGAGGTGGACGGTGAACGAGGGCGGCGGGTCGAGCGGGCCGACCGGCCGCCACGCCAGGACGAGCTCGATGACGTCGCCGGGGGCGAGGCGCTCGTTCAGCACGCTGAACCCCATCAGCTCGACCTGCCCCCCAAACTGCGCGCCCACCGGTTCGAGTGGCGCGGCGGGCTCGGTCACCGGGCGCGGGCGGAGCAGGAAGCCCTGTTCCCAAGGCTCGGTGGTAACGCCGGGAAACTCGTAGAACTGGGTGAGGAGCACGGTCTGGTCGGACGGCGTCTCCTCAACGTGGCGCAGCCAGGTGTCGTGGTAGGCCTCACCGGCGACGGGGTAGACCTCGACCAATTCCACGTCAGGGCGCTGGCCTTCGATCACCTGAAGGTAGCGCAGCGGGGTGAACCAGCGCCAGTTCGCCAAGATGCGGGCGTTCTCAGGCGCGGCCTGGAGCAGCGGTTCGACCGATTGGCGGGCGGTGGTGTCGCTTGCCAACTCGAAGAAGCTGGGCGCGTGTGTGGCCCCGTTGAGCACGCCCGTCCAGAGCAGGAGCGCGGCCAGGGCGGGCGCGAGGCGGCCCTTGAGCAGCGCCGGAAGCAGGCCCACGGCGACGGCCAGGGGCAGGTAGGCGGGCATCAGGTATTCCACCGTCTGCGGGGCGCGGTAGGTGATGGCGACGAACGTGTGCAGCGCGATGCTGCCCGCCAGCGCGACGAAGAGACGCCGCTCGCGCCACAGGAGCGCGAGCAATCCCAGCAAGGCCGCTGCCAACAAGGGCACGTTGAACTGGAAGGGGAAGAGCGTCGGCAGGAGCGCCAGGCGGTGCGGCAAGTCGGTGGGGTTGGCGAAGGCGAACATATCGCCGGCGAAGCCGCGCGCCAGGACGTGGTTGAGGAAACCGTCGAGCGTGGCCAGCCCGCCGGGGTTCTGGATTGGGTCCGCCAGCCCGCGCAGTGGCAGGTAGGCCAGTGGCAGCAGGCCCGCGGTCAAGCCCAGCGCGGGCCGCATCCAACGGCGCGGCTGGGTGATGAGGTGCGGGTCGATGAGCAGGACGTAGGCAACCAGGAAGAACGCGGGGAAGGCGAGGGACGGGTGGTGCGTCAGCCCGAGGCCAAGGGCCAGCGCGAAGAGGGTCAGGGCACGGTCCGATTCGCGTTCCCCGTCGCTGGCCGCGAAGTGGGCCAGAGCGTAGAGGGCCAGGGCCGTGAAGAAGGCGGTGGGGGTGCGGATGTTGGCGATGGTGGCCTGGGCCCAGAAGGTGGTGGCGGTGCCCAGGGTCAGTGCGGCGGCGAGGCCAGCGGCGATCTGGAGTGCAGGGGATGCACCCAGCGTGCGCGCCCACACGCGCGTGGCGCGGGCCAGTAGGAGCAAGGTGAAGGCGGCCAGCAGGGCGCTCATCAGGTTGAGGCTGTAGGCGGCGCTGGTCCAGGGGAGGAGATGGGTAAAAAGGTACCCCGCTATTGTGTAGAGTGGGTAACCGGGCGGGTGGGCGATGCCGAGCAGTGGCGCGACGAACTGGAATTCGCCCGCGTCGGCGGGGAGGAGGCCGGGTGCGGCGGTGGCGGCGTAGAGGAGCAGGGCAGCGGCGAAGAGTGCGCCGTCGGCTGCCCAGGCCCATCGCTTGGAGGCGTGGGCGGCATGCAGCAGCCACACGAGCACGGCCAGCAGCGCGACGGATGCGGCGACGGCCGGGCTCTGCTGTGGCCAGAGGACGTAGGCCAGCAGGATCAGCGCGGGCCAGCGCGGGTGCAGCCGCCGGGCGGCCCATAGCCCGCCCGCGCCTCCCAGCACAGTCGCCGCCAGGATGACGGGGATGGGAAGGGGGCGGCGCGCGGCTTCCAGTGCCACGCGGGCCAGAAACAGGCCGGCGGTCGCGCCGGGCAGGTGGCTTCGTATCGCTTCTTTCGAACAGAGTTGTCTTACCAAGGTGTAGGGATTATACCACCTCGCAAGACGGGGACAAGGAGAGGAACTGCGCCTGCGTCTCTCCGCTCATTTCCACCTCCCGCACGCTCCCCTCATCGAGCAGTGCTTCCAGCGTGCGATCCAATTCCCACCCCGTCCACTTGAGGACGTGGAATACCTTCTCGATCATCTTCCGGTCGGCCGCGACGACGTTGTCGAGGTAGCGCTGCACCAACGTCCGCCGCGCCTCGCCGCGCTTGATCGCGCGCGCCTGCTCGGGGATTTCGGGGAACCAGCGCTGGAAGAGCTCGTAATAGAAGGCGTAGTTCCACGCGCCGGCGCTGGCCACGCCGACCGGCACCACTTTCAGCCCCACCTGCAGCTCGACCAGCGCCCGGTCGAAGCGTGCCTTGGCGCTGTCGGCGCTCATGCGCGCCTCGCGCCGCAGGCGGACGGTGTCGAGCGGGCCGTGTTCGAGGATCGCTTCGTAGATGGCTTTGGCCTCGGCGGTCAGCTTGCCATCTTGGTATTCGGTGAGGTAGTCGTCCAAAGACCCGAAGTTGTCTGTACAGGCGTACACACTCGGGAGCAAGTCGAGCGACACCATCGTCGCCCGCCGACGCAGCAGCTTCCCATAATACCACCACCGCTTGTCCAGCGACTCGTCCTTCCAGCCCCAGCTCTTGCCGATGTCGGGGTCGTCGTGCGCGTTCGGCACGTCCCGCACCCGCCCCGCAATGGCATGGAAGAGGCTGGGCGTTTCCACGTCTTTGATCGGCCAGAAATGACAAAACCCGACCTCGTCGATGAACACCCGCGCCTCCTCGACCGTCCCAACGCGACGCTCGCGCGTGCGCCGGTAATTGTACGCCCGCTGCGCAGCAACCCATTCCTTCGATATACCCTCGACCATCCCCACCTGCCTCCTGCCTCCTGTCCCTTGTGCTCCGCACCCGCTTGGATTATACTCCCTATATGCACCCAATCTTGACCCATCTGAAATCCATACCTCGGCGGGACGAGACGTGGCTTTTCATGAGCTTCGCCGCGCTCTACGCCCTGACTGCCGGTCACCTGCTCAAATACCCCTCTGTCGCTCCCTACTACGTTTACCTGGCCGAGTCGTTCTTGCAAGGGCACACGTATCTGGTAACGATGCCGCCCACCGCCTACGACCTGATGCGCTTCGGTGGGCAGTTGTACGTGCCCGGCGGCCCCCTGCCGACGCTGGCCTTCATCCCCTTCGTCCTGCTGCGTGGGACGCCCGTCGGCTTCCCCGATGCCGCCGTGACTTGCGTCTGGGGCGCACTGAACGTAACGCTGGTCTACGTCCTCCTGGGGCGGCTGGGGCGCTGGGCCCCCATCACCCGTGCCGCCCGCCTGGCGCTGACCGTTGTCTTCGGCCTGGGCACACCCTTCTGGTACGTGACCGCGCTGGGCAACGTCTGGTCCACCGCCCACGTCTGCGCGGTGACCTTCGTCTGTCTCTACGCCATCGAGGTGCTAGGGCAGAACCGCCCTCTGCTGGCCGGATTGTGGCTCGGATTGGCCGGGCTGGCCCGCCCGACGTGCTGGTTCGGCTTCCCCTTCGCGCTCGTGTTGCTGCTGGCGGAAAGCTGGCCGCAACGCAACCTGCGCCAGATGGCTGTGAAGAGCGCGGCCTTCGGCGCAGCTCTGGCGGCGTGTGTGGGCGTGGCCCTGCTCTACAACGCGGCCCGCTTCGGCAGCGCGTTCGACTTCGGCTACGCCTACGTCGACGGAGCGCCGGCCCTCGTCGCGGACCAGGCGCTCTACGGAAGCTTCAACCTGCGCTTCGCACCGCACAACCTGCGCACGATGCTCCTCGGCCTGCCGCTGCGCGCGGAGCGCTTCCCATGGCTCGTCCCCGACGCTACGGGAATGAGCATCTTCATCGTCACCCCGCTGCTTGTGTACCTGTTCAAGTCGATCCGGCGACAGCCCCTGGTCGCAGCGGCCTGGCTGGCCGTGCTGAGCGTCAGCCTGCCGCTGGCACTCTACCACAACACCGGCGCGCACCAGTTTGGCTACCGCTACATCCTCGATTGGCTGCCGATTGGGTTGGTTTTGGTCTCCACCGGTATGGACGGCCAGATGAACCGGTGGAAGGCCCTGCTCGTTGGCGCGTCGGTGCTGGTCAACCTGGCCGGCGTGCTGTGGATCTACCCCAACGCCACCCTCTTCGGCGAGCCGTGGCACTA
>JAFGOJ010000271.1 GCA_016926575.1 Anaerolineae bacterium
GACCGGGCGGAACGGTGGGTCAGGAGACCGGCAACGACAGGGGCCATTTTCGCCCATCGGTTGTGAGCGCAGCGATCATATCCTCTACTTCGTTCATCGGCGGCGAGCGCCAGATCGTGGCGCCTGTCCAGCGCTGCCGTTGGCAGGAGCCACGAAACCACCCGTCCCGTCAGCACGCCCATCACCGGCACCAGCGGCAGCAAGTAACGATCCCAGACGGGAAACGCCCACAGCCAGTGAACCAGCACGTACAGTAGGCAGAATCCCACCAACGCGACATCGAACAGCGCGGGCCAGTCCCGCCGCCGCACGCCACGGATGACCAGTCCCACGGCCCCGACGACTGCCACGCCAAGCAGGGGCCATCCAAGCAGGTGCGGCAACCAGGCGGCCCAGGCACGCAGCCGCGGTGCCACCTCCACCGGCCAGATCAGTCGCAGACCACCGTACCCGGCCACCCCCGTCTGCCAAAAACTCTGCGTGCCCTGCGCCACCCGCACGGCGTCCCACACTCCAACCAGACCGACGACAATGATAGAATGAAAAATGACAAATGACAAATGATGCAAGAGGCAAGAGGCAGAAGGGCGTTTGGGGTTCCGATGGTGCCGGGCGAAGACAAAGAAGAAGGTCAAGGGCAGCCAGACCAGACCGGTCTGTTTGGCGGCACAGGAAAGCCCTACCAGGAGACCGGCCCACCCTGGACGACCCGCCAGCGCCGCGACGCAGCCCCCCAGGCCCAGGGCGACCATGGGTGGGTCGAGGAAGCCGGTGGCAGAGAAGAGAATGGCGAAAGGAGAGAGTGCGACGGCCAGCGCCGCCGCCCGTCCCGCCGCCTCACTGCGGTAGAGCTGGCGCGCCAGCCGCCCCGTCAACCCCACCGTGACCATCCCGCTGACCAGCCCGGGCAAGCGCACGGCCCACTCCGCCGCGCCGATGGGAAGCGGCCGGTAGGGGTGGCAGCCCAGCAGGGCCAGCATGCCAGAAAGGACGTAAGGGAGCAGCGGCGGCTTGTAGGCCGGGACACTGACCAGCCAGGGGTCGCGGCCGCTGAAGATCAGCAGCCCCCACTGGCCATAGAGCGCCTCGTCCGGGTGCAGGCGATGCTCGCCCATCAGCGCCAGCCGCGCGGCCCATGCCAGCAAGTAAAGGGCGACGTAGATGAGTGCGTGTGATCTCCGCACCCGATAGCCTCAATCGGACGCGAGGTAGACCGGGTTCCCCAGCGCCCGCGCCATCAATGCCTCCGGCTCCTCGTCCAGCGGGGCCTCCGGCGGTTCGATCACCTCGGGCCGGAAATACCGGTCGTCTTCCAGATCGACGGCCCAAGTGTGGGTGAATGGGTCGGCGGTGATGGCGGTCTGGAGCACGCGGCGGGCAGAGACCAGCCGCAGCACGCAGCCCGTACCGCCGGTCACCCGGCAGGTCAGGCGGAGCGGTTCCCCGGCGACGGCGCGCAGCGCTTCGCCCATGCCGGCGCGCTGCCCAGCGGCCTCGGCAGTCAGATCGACCTGGGGGCCGGATGGCCCTTCGGAGACGAAGACGCGCCCAGCGCGCAGGCCGTCGACGATGGCGGGGATGGAGAGGTCGGCAGCCCAGACCCAGGTCGTGGGGGTGCCGACTTCGTACCAGCCCAGCGCGCCGGTGAACGGCCCCTGATGCTTGTCGGAACCGCCCACGGCGGTGATGCGCTGGCCGTCCTGCAACAGGCGGTCCCACGCCGCCAGCGACTGGTAGTTGGAGATGAACCAGGGCGCGCCCCACACCTCCACGCAGTCCGGCGCGAAAAACGAGCCGAACTGCCACGGCGGGCCGTCGTCCTTGGGGTGGTTGACGGAGAAGAGCGCGCCGCGTTGGCGGGCCATCTCCCGCACCGCGGCCATCTGCCCGTCCTGCCAGCAGCGGAAATCGATCCAATCAGCGATGGGGAAGACGTTGGCGTGGCCGTGATAGGTGGTGATTTCCATACCGGGGATGAGCAACAGGTCGGGCGGGGCCAGCGCCTTCAAGCGCGGCAAGTGGCTGACGGTGTTGTGCTCGGTAACGGCGACGAAGTCGAGCCCCTGCGCCCGCGCCGCCGCGATCAGGTCCGCCAACGGCGCCGATCCATCCGAGTGGTGGGTGTGAGCGTGCAAGTCGCCGCAGAACCAGCGCGGGCCGGGGGCGATGGGGGCGGTGTCGAAGGGACAGGGCAGGGGGAGCGGGCGTGTCGTTTCGCCGGGGGCCATACGGATCTCGACGCGCACGTCACAGCCCGCTGAGATCAGTTGGTAGAGACCCAGGACGACGTGCCAGACGCCGGGCTGGATGGGGCCGGGCAGGTAGCCGGGCGTGGCCGTGTCGGCCGCGACGATGAAGGCGTCGGTGGACGTACCGCTCCAGCCGCGGAAGCCGCGCCCGCCGGGGAATTCGACCCCGCGCGGGTCGAACAGGCCAACGTCGACGATGTTGCCTGTGCCCCAACCGGCTTTGTCCGCCGAAACGGGGTCGCTGACCGTGTAGGAGACGTGCAGATGTACCACACCGGGCGGCACGTCGAAGGGGAGCAGCAAGTACGGGTCGCGCGCCTGGTCGGCGGGTGTGACGTGGCGGTCCAAAACCAGGGTTTTCATAGACACCCCGACAGTTACCTCCTCCGAACGATAAAAATGCGGTTCACGCTCACGTCTTGGCCGCCGTAGCGGTACTTGTACGGCTCGTCCCCGCGCATGAAGTCGTAGGCGGCGTGTCCCTGCTCGATGGCGTGCCGGATCAGGTAGCCGGTGAGCACCGCGCCGGCCCCCAGACGGGGGTCGTTCTCCCAATCCAAACCGGAATTGTAGGAGAGGATGCGGTTGTTGTAGCGAAAGTTGAGATAGGTAGCCAGCTTGCGCCCTCTGAACGTCAGGAAAGACAGGCTCAACCAGCGCCTGTCGGCCGCGATGTGGATCAGGTCGCGGAAGAACTGCCTCATCTGCGGGGTCAGGAAGGCTTCTTTGTCCGCATGGCTCTTCGCCATCAACACGAGGAAGTCCTCGGCGGCCTGGGACAGGTCATCGTCGGGCTGCACGAAGTACCAGGCGACGTCGGGATCGGATTCGGCGCGGCGCAGCTTGCGCCGCAGTTCGTGGCGGTCCTTCCGGCCGAGCGCCGCCAGGTAGTCGTCCCACGTCGCGGGCAGCGAAACCACCGGGCAGACTTCCTGGACTTCCGTCTGCACCTGCCAGCCGCGCGCGCGGGCCAGTTCAGGGAGCAGGCGCAGGGTAGGAGACCCCTCGTGGACGTTACACAGGTCGAGCGCGTGCCAGAAAGGGGCGGCGGCACTGTCGATGAACTCCACGAACGCCGCCAGCACGGCTTCTTCCTGGCCCGCCGCGGTGACCCAATCCAGGTAGTCGGAGACCTCGAAGCAGCCTACGACGCGCAGCACGTCGTCGAGCACGAAGAGGGGGGCCACGCCGACGAGCTCCCCTTCGGCGCGCGCAGCCAGCAGCCCCAACTGGCCCCGGCCCAGATTGCGCCACCAGGCGTGCTGGTAGGCCGGCGTGAGAAAGAAGACGTCGTTGGGGGAGCGGCGCAGTAGGGCGGTCCATTCATCCGCCAGGGCGTCGAACGCGGAAGGGTCATTATGTAGGGTAACGCGAATGGACATATTCGGTCTCCACCTTGACCTCGGGCAATGCATCGAGCGGCGTGTCGGCTCCGCAGTCGTTGCAGTGCGCGGCGTCCTTGCGTCCCTCGGTCAGCAAGCCGCCACAGAGCGGGCATGGCTGGGGCAGAGGGCGCTTCCACACCCAGAACTCGCAGTTGGGGTAGTTGGAGCAGCCGTAGCCGATGCGCCCCTTGCGGGTGCGCTTCTCCACCAGGTCGCCCTCCTTGCACTTCGGGCACTTGACGCCCACCTTCTCCAGCCACGGTTCGGTATAGCGGCAGTCCGGGAACCCCTGGCAGCCGATGAACTTGCCGTACCGCCCCCAACGGATGATGAGGGGTTTGCCGCATTCCGGGCAGCTGCGCCCGATCTCCTGCTGCCCCAGGTCGATCTTTTCGATCTTCGCGTCGGCGGCGTCCAACCGTTCCTTGAACGGGTCGTAGAACGCGCGCACCACCGGCACCCATTCTTGCTGTCCATTGGCGATCTCGTCGAGATTTTCTTCCATCTGCGCAGTGAAACCGTAGTCGAGCACGGCCGGGAAGTGTTCGACGAGCATATCGTTGACCAGACAGCCGGTCTCGGTAGCCATCAATCGCCGGCCCTCGCGGCGGACGTAGTTGCGCTGTTGGATCGTCGCCAGGATGGGGGCGTAGGTCGAGGGGCGGCCGATGCCGTACTCCTCTAATGCGCGCACCAGAGTGGCCTCCGTATAGCGCGGCGGCGGCTGGGTGAAGTGTTGCTCGGGAATCAAACGCATCAGGTCCAGAATCTCATCTACCTCGAGCGGCGGGATTTCCTGCTTCTTCTCTTCCTCGGCGTCTTCGTCCTTGGCTTCCTCGTAGACGATCAAAAAGCCGGGGAACTGGAGGGTCGAACCGGAGGCGCGGAAGAGATAGGGTTTCTCCCCGGCATCGGGGCCGGCCAGGACCTCGATGGTGAGAGTATCGTAGAGAGCGCGCTCCATCTGGCTGGCGACGAAGCGCTGCCAGATCAACTTGTAGAGTTGGTATTGGTCCCGATTCAGGTGGTCCTTGATGACGTCCGGCTCGCGGAAGACGGACGTGGGGCGGATGGCCTCGTGGGCTTCCTGGGCGCTCTTGGCCTTGGTCTTGTAGATGGGCGGTTGGGGGGGCATGAACGTGTCGCCGTGGCGTTGGGAGATGAAGGAGCGCGCTTCGGCCTGAGCCTGCGCCGACACGTTGGTCGAGTCGGTGCGCATATACGTGATCAAGCCGACGGTGCCATTTTCCCCTTCGATGTTGATGCCTTCGTAAAGCTGCTGGGCGATGCGCATCGTGCGGCGCGGGGTGTAGCCCAGGCGGCGGGAGGCCTCCTGCTGCATCGTGCTGGTGATATAGGGCGGGGAGGGGCTGCGCTGGCGCTTGCCTTTCTTCACCATGGAGACCACGTACGCGGCGTGCTCCAGTTCATCCACCACGGCCTGGGTCGCGGCCTGGGTGGTCAGGTCGACCTCTTCGCCCCGGATGCGGTGCAGTTTGGCGACGAACGTGCGCGGCTTGCGCTGCTCGGCTTGCTTGGCCAGCTCGGCCTCGATGGACCAGTATTCCACGGGGTCGAACGCATCGATCTCCCGGTCGCGCTCGACGACCAGGCGCACGGCCACCGATTGGACACGCCCGGCGCTGAGCCGCCCACGCACCTTGCGCCACAGCAGCGGACTCAGGCTGTAGCCCACCAGACGGTCGAGGATGCGGCGGGCTTGCTGGGCATCGACCATGTCCATGTTGATGTCGGAGGGATGCGCGAAGGCCTCTTCGACGGCGCTCTGGGTGATTTCGTGAAAGACGACGCGCTGAATCTGGGACCTGGGAATCTTGGCGGCTTCCATCAAGTGCCAGGCAATCGCTTCACCCTCGCGGTCGGGGTCGGTGGCCAGGTAGACCGTGCCGGCTTTCTTCACTTCGGCCTGCAGCTCTTTGACGACGGCCCGCTTCTCGTTGGGGATGCGGTACTTCGGCTCGAAGTCGTTTTCCACGTCCACCGACATCGAAGAGCGCAGCAGGTCGCGCACGTGCCCCACCGAGGCGCGGACGGTGTAGCCCTTGCCCAGGAACCGGCCCACGGTGCGCGCCTTGGCGGGCGACTCGACGATCACCAGCCGGCCGTCCTTCTTGGGCGGCGGCGGGGGCTGTTTCCCCGCGTGAGCGGGTGTCTCACCCATGCGGAAGAGCTTCGTGCCGCAGACGGGGCAGGTCGCCTGTGTGGCGGGCCGCCCGTCTTTGGTGAACACCGGCTGCGGGTCGGGCATATCGCGCTTCTCACGACATTTGACGCAATAGGCTTGCAGGTTCGGAGTTTCTGGCTGAGTGTTGGACATAAAAGAGCAACCTCCTGAAACTAGAAAAATTTCCAGCCCACACACAAGACGACGCGCATTATAACACGTCTTTGCGATCTAGTGCGCGCAAGCGGTGCACCAGTTCCCGCACCTCCTGCTCGCGCGCGCGTGGGCAGACCAGCACGGCGTCCGCGGTGTCGACCACGATCATGTCGTCGAGGCCGATGGTGGCGACCAGCCGGCCGCCCGCGCCGAAGACGATGGTGGCGTGGGTATCGATGCCCAGGTGGTCGCCCACGACGACGTTGGCATCGGCATCCGCGGGCAGGACGTCGGCCAGGCTCGACCAGTTGCCCACGTCGGACCAGCCAATGTCCACCGGGATGACGACCACGTCCTGCGCGCCCTCCATCACACCGTAATCGATGGTCTGCGGCGTCACCTCCGGCCAGATGCGGCCGAGAGTGCCCGCGTAGGCCGGCGTGTCGAGCACCGCGGCGACCTGCGCCAACTGGTCGTAGAAATCGGGCATCTGGCGCTCGAATTCCTCCATAAGACGGTCGACACGCCAGATGAACATGCCGCTGTTCCACGAATACTCACCCGATTCGACCATGCGGTAGGCCGTTTCGGGGTCGGGCTTCTCGGTGAACCGC
>JAFGOJ010000272.1 GCA_016926575.1 Anaerolineae bacterium
AACCCCGGGCGAATGCCTTGCTTTCGCGTGTGTGGCTTGTCTGGGCGCTGTAAGGCGTTTTCGCGTCTGATTTGCTTCGTTTTCCCAAGAAGTGGCTGCGGCCAAGTAAAACTGCTCAACCTCCTTGCCACCGGGCTGTCATGCCCGCTGTCATTCCCGCGAAAGCGGGAAAAGCGGGCATCCATCGACCTGGCGGGTCGCTTCGATGGTGTGGATTCCCGCTTGTGCGGGAATGATGTTAAGCAGTTACCGTTTTTTAGATTCTGCAGGCATCTGGTATAATCAACCATCGCACAACGCCAGATCAGGGGGGACAAAGATGTCGGAAAATCGAGCACTGCGCTACACGATGTTTGGCTTGTTGTACTTCTCCCAGGGCACCGTTCTCAGCTACTTCACCGCGCTGAACGGGCTCTACTTCCTCTCCCGGGGTCTCACTATGACCGACGTGGGCGTTTTCGGCTTCATCGCGCTGATTCCTTTCGTCATCAAAATCTTTCTGGGCATGCTCAGCGACCGGGTCAACCTGCTGGGGCTGGGTCACCGCAAACCGTACATCCTGCTGGGGCTGGGCGTGCAGGTGGCCTGCTTGATCGCCGCGCCCTTCATCGACCCGGCGGCACACTATTGGGGCTTCGTGGCGCTGGCGTTCGTCCTCCAGATGGGCATGGCGCTGTACGATACCTGCACCGACGGCCTGGCGCTAGACACCACGCCGACCGAAGAGAAGGGCACGATCCAGGGCTTCATGGTCGGTGGGCGGGCGATGGGCGTGGTGGTCACCGCCTCGGCGGTGGGGCTGCTGGCCGAGCACGTCTCCTGGCTGGCGGTCTTCTGGCTGCTGGCCTTCTTCACCCTGCTGCCGATCCCGCTGGTGCTGGGTGTGCGGGAAGCGGCCCGCCCGGCGGAGCGCACGTTCGATTGGCACGCCTTCGGAGCCTTCAAACATAAGACCGTCGTCGCGCTGGCGGCCTTGGGCTTCCTATTCTTCCTGGTCATCGCCGGGGCGAACCAACTGGTCAACCCGTTCCTCGAAGAGACCTTCCAGATCGGCCTGAGCCAGGCCGGTTTCTTCACCACCCTGTGGGGCGTCGGCGTGGTGCTGGGTGGGTTCGTCGGCGGACGACTGATCGACCGCATCGGCGACCGGAACACGGTGCGCATCTCGATGGGCATCGCGTTCGCCGGCGTCCTGGCCCTGGCGCTGATCCTCAGTCCGACCATAGCCTGGCCGCTGGTGGCGCTCTTCGGCCTGGCCTACGGCACCTACCAGACGGTCTATTTCGCGCTGGCCATGGCCTACACCGACCCGCGCATCGCCGCGTCGATGTTCTCTATCTTGATGGCGGTCACGAACGTCGCCCAGGGGGTCGGAATGGGCGTGAGCGGGCTGCTGGCCGACGCGGTCGGCTTTCGCTGGACCTTCGTGGCGCTTGCGGCGGTCAACGTGCTGGCGTTGCCGATTCTGCCGGTGTTGTTTCGTAAAAAATGATGGGGTGGGTAGGGGCTGAGACCCCGCCCTTGTCACCCTTATGCCGCTGCGGTATAATGACTCCGCTCGACATCAACAGAGAGGTTCTTTGTATGCCATCGATTTTTCCGTTTACGGCCATCGTCAACCAGGACCGTATGCGCCGGGCGCTGGTCCTGAACGCCGTCCACCCGCAGATCGGCGGGGTGCTCATCCGTGGCGAGCGCGGCACGGCCAAATCGACCGCTGCGCGCGCCCTGGCGGCGCTTCTGCCCGAGATCTCCGTCATCACCGAGTGCTCGTTCTCCTGTGACCCCGATCAGCCAGTGTCCTGGTGCACGCAGTGCCAGGAGCGGGTGATCAATGGGGAAGCGGTGCCGCATGTCACGTGCCGCACGCGCTTCGTCGACCTGCCCGTCAGCGCCACCGAGGACCGCGTCGTCGGCACGCTCGACATCGAGCGCGCCATCCAGAAGGGCGAGCGCCACTTCGAGCCGGGCGTCCTCGCTGCTGCCAACCGTGGCATCCTCTACGTCGACGAGGTCAATTTGCTGGACGATCACGTCGTCGACATCCTGCTCGACGCAGCGGCGATGGGCGTCAACGTCGTCGAGCGCGAGGGTATCTCCTTCTCCCACCCCGCCCGCTTCATCCTCATCGGCACGATGAACCCAGAGGAAGGCGACCTGCGCCCGCAACTGCTCGACCGCTTCGCTCTGTGCGTCGACATCCAGGGCGTGCGGGACGCCACCGCCCGCCGGCTGATCATCGAGCGCAACCTGGCTTTCGAATCGGACCCCGAGGGGTTCTACCTCGAATGGTTGCCCCGCGAAGAGACGCTCTCCGATCAGATCTTCCAGGCGCGCCAGTTGCTACCCCACGTCCACCACACCCAGGGCGACCTGATGACCATCGCCACGATGATGGCCGAGTTGGGCGTCGACGGCCACCGCGCCGACCTGGTGATCCTCAAGACCGCCCGCGCCCACGCTGCCTTCGAGGGCCGCACGCGCATCACCGACCGCGACATCCTCCTCGCCGCCGAGCTGGCCCTGCCGCACCGCCTCAAGCGCCACCCGCTCGACCCGCAGCAGGAGATCACGGTGGAAGATTTGAGCCGCCGGCTGGAGGAAGCGCGCGAGAAGGCTCCGGAAGAAGACATGACCACCCTCGAACAGGAAGAGGGGGACGACGGGCAAAAAAAAACGCAGTTGACCGTTGAGACGGAGGACGGCCAGGACGATGGGGAGGATAAGACGGAAGCCCCCCACGACCCGATGCTCCAGGAGATTCCCAAGTGGCCCACCGAAGGGCGCTGGTGGTGGGATGGCGGCGACGAGACGAATGTAGGGGAACCCTTCGCCCCGCAGCCGTTCGACACGCCGCTCGACCGGCTGGCGCGTGGCGGGGCCGGACGCCGCCGCCGCACTCGCACCGAGCAGTCCCGCGGCCGCTACGTTCGCGCGCGGTTCTCGCCGGATAACCCGCGCGACCTGGCGTTCGACGCTACGTTCCGCGCCGCTGCCCCCCACCAAACTCGCCGCCGCCGCTCCGACGGGCCGGCTCTGTCCATCAAGCCTCAGGATTACTACCGCAAAGTCCGTATGCGGCCCGCCGCCAACCTGGTGCTCTTCGTCGTCGACGCCTCCTGGTCCATGGCCGTGGCGGAGCGGATGGAGGCGACCAAGGGCGCGGTGCTTTCCCTGCTCACCGACGTCTACCAGCGGCGCGACCGGGTGGGGCTGGTGGTCTTCCAGAAAAACGCCGCCCGCCTGATTCTGCCGCCCACCAACAGCGTCGAACTGGCTCAGAAGGCCCTGGCCGACATCCCCGTCGGCGGGAAGACGCCCCTTTCGGCCGGCCTGAAGATGGCCTACGACGTCATCACCCGCGAGGTGCGCCAGCACGCCGACGTGATCCCGCTTATGGTCCTGCTCACCGACGGCGCGGGCAATGTCTCTCTCGGCAACATGGCACCCCAGGAGGAAGCCCACCGCCTGGCCGTGGTGATCAATGCCGCCCACATTCGCTCGGTGGTCATCAATATGGAAAATGCTGCCTTCGATCAGGGGTACGCCCAGGCACTGGCCGATCATTTATCCGCGCCGTGTTACACGTTGGACGAACTGCGCGCCGAGGCGCTGCTGGCGACGGTGCGCGGTGAATTGCAGGAGACCGGCGTATGACCCGCGATACGTTCGACGTGCTGTTTCTGATTGCCCGTCCGGCGGCGGGCAAGAGCGAGGTGATCGATTACCTCAAGGGCATCGACGACGACGAGCGGAAGCGCCGCTTCCACGTCGGCCCGTTCGAGGAGCTGGACGACTTTCCCATGCTGTGGGCCTGGTTCGAGGAAGATGCCATTCTGGAGCAGATGGGGCACCCGCGTCTGCACACCGACGCCGACGGCTATTTCACGCATGACGACCTGTGGCACGTGTTGATCGAGCGCCTGGCGCTCGAATTCCAGAAACGCATGCGGGACCGCCTGCCGGATCAGGACCTCACCACCATCGTCGAGTTTTCGCGTGGCAGCGAGCACGGTGGGTACACCGCGGCGTTTCGCCATTTTCCGGAAGAGATGCTGCGCCGCGGCGCGATCCTCTACATCGACGTCACCTACGCCGAATCGCTGCGCAAGAATCGCCGCCGCTACGATCCCGATCGCGCCGACACAATTCTCTACCACGGCCTCTCTGACGAGAAGATGGAGCGTCTCTACCGCGAGGTCGATTGGGAGGCGTTCAGCGCCGGCGACCCCGAGGCTGTGATGGTGCAGGGCGTGCGCGTGCCCTACGCCGTCTTCGACAATGCCGACGACGTGACGACCAAAGGCGGCGAGGCGTTGGGCCGGCGGCTGGAGGCGACGCTCGACCGGTTGTGGGGGATGTATCAACTTAAGCAGAAGGAACATCTATGCGTTTTTTGATCACCGGCGGGGCCGGATTTCTAGGGACGGCGCTCTCCAACCGCCTGGTGGGGGAGGGCCACCAGGTGTGCGTCATGGACGATTTGAGCGCGGGCGATGCCTCGTGCCTCGACCCGCGCGTGCTTTTCACGCGCGGCAGCGTCCTCGACCGCCCCAAATTGTGGACGCTGCTTCACGACGTCGACTGCGTCTACCACCTGGCCGCGCGCGTGCTGGTGGCCGAGTCGATCCTCTACCCGCGCGATTACAACGAGACCAACGTGGGCGGGACGGTGACGGTGATGGAAGCGATGCGCGATGCGGGCGTGCGCCGGGTGGTCTTCGCCTCCTCCGGCGCGGTCTACGGCGAGCAGGCCCAGCAACCCGTGCGTGAGGATGTGCCCCCCAATCCCCAATCGCCCTACGCCGTGAGCAAGCTGGCCGCCGAGTACTACGTTCGCACCATCGGCGCGCTGTGGGGCATCGATACGGTCATTGTGCGCATCTTCAACGCCTACGGGCCAGGCCAGAACCTGCCCCCATCTCACCCGCCGGTGGTGCCGCGCTTTCTCCAACAGGCCCTGCGCGGCGGGTCGCTGGTCGTCTTTGGCAGCGGCGTACAGACGCGCGACTTCGTCTACGTCGACGATGCGGTCGAGGCGCTGATGGCGGCAGCGGTCGCCCCCGACGCCCACCGCCGCACGATCAACGTCGGTTCGGGGCAGGCGACCAGCGTCAACGAACTGACCGCTCTGGTGGCCGCAACCGTGGGGCGCACCGTGGAGGTGCTGCACAGCCCGGCCGAGAGCGGCGGCGTCTCGCACCTCTGCGCCGACATTGCCCTGGCCCGCCAACTGCTCGACTACGAACCGCGGGTGGGCCTGGCGGAAGGGTTGCAGCGCACCCTGGCGCGCGACCCGCGCTTCCGAGCCAACGCGAGGTAGGCCGTGGAGCGTCTGCCGCGCGCGTTCTTCGCTCGCCCCACGTTGGCTGTGGCGCGGGACCTGCTGGGGCAGCGCCTGGTGCGGGTGCTGGACGGCGCGCGTATCTCCGGGCGCATCGTCGAAGCGGAGGCGTACGTCGGCGAGGGCGACCGGGCCTGCCACGCCCGCAGCGGGCGCACCGTGCGGAACGCGGCGATGTACGGCCCGCCCGGCCACGCCTACGTCTATCTCATCTATGGGATGCATTATTGTTTGAACCTCGTTACCGAGGAGGAGGGGTTCCCGGCGGCGGTGCTGATCCGGGCACTGCAGCCGCTGGAGGGCCGGGCGCTCATGCAAGCCCACCGCGCGGGCCGGCCGGAACGGGAGTGGGCCAACGGGCCGGGCAAACTGTGCCGGGCGCTGGCTATCGACCGGACGTTCGACAAGGCGGACCTGTGCGCGCCGGATGCGCGCCTGTTCGTGGAGGCCGACGCCGCCATCCCCGATGGCGCGGTGGCGACCGGCCCCCGCGTCGGCGTGACGGGCGACGATGCCGCCGTCTCCGCCCCGTGGCGGTTCACCGTCCGGTAGCAGCCCGGCGCGGCGGGAAAACGAAGCAAATCAGACGCGAAAACGCCTTACAGCGCCCAGACAAGCCACACACGCGAAAGCAAGGCATTCGCCCGGGG
>JAFGOJ010000273.1 GCA_016926575.1 Anaerolineae bacterium
AAAATGCCCACCCTCCCGCAGGTTTGGAACCTGCGGGAGGGTGAAGGCCGCCTGAGGCGTTGACCCAGGCCCATTTGCGGAAGGGGTTCGAGGGAACCGGAAGGTAAACCGCAGGGTTACCCGTTTCCCCGGCGGGGTGCAGGGGCGAAGCCCCTGCAAAGTCCTGGTAACCGCTGGTCGGCGGGTAAGAAACCCGCCCTACATCGAGACGGTCTATTTTCGGAATAGTCGCATATGACCATCGGCATCTTTGATTCGGGCGTGGGCGGGCTGTCGGTGTGGCGGGAAATCGACCGGCTGATGCCCGCGTGGGACGTGCTCTACGTGGCCGACCAGGCCCACGTCCCCTACGGCCCGCGTCCCCTGGCACAGGTACGCCGGTTCTCCGAAGGCGTGGCCCGCTTCCTGATCGACCAGGGCAGCGCCGTGGTGGTCGTGGCCTGCAACACCGCCTCTGCCGCTGCGCTGCAGCACCTGCGGCACACTTTCCCGCACACGCCCTTCGTGGGAATGGAGCCGGCCGTGAAACCGGCGGTGGAAAACACCCACACCGGGCGGGTCGGCGTCATCGCCACCCAGGCCACGTTCCAGGGCGAGCTGTTCGCCGCGCTGCTGGAGCGCTTCGCTGCCGGCGTGACCGTGCTGACGCAGGTCTGCCCGGGGCTGGTGGAGGCGGTCGAAGCGGGGGCGCTGGACACGCCGGAGACGGAGCGCTTGCTGCGGAGCTGCCTGTCGCCGCTGATCGAGGGGGGCATCGACCAACTGGTGTTGGGCTGCACGCACTACCCCTTCTTACAGCCGCTCATCGCGCGCATCGTGGGGCCGGGCGTCGAGATCATCGACCCCGCGCCCGCGGTGGCCCGGCAGACCGGGCGGGTGCTGGAGCAGATGGGGCTCCGGCCCATTCAGGGGACAGGCTGCCGCACGTTCTATACCACCGGCAGCACGCCGGCATTCGCGGCGATGGTGGAGCGGCTCGTGGGTGGGAGCGGCTCTGTGAAAAACCTGGCTTGGGATAATGCAAATTGCGAATTAGGAATTGCGAAAAACGCTCCGTAACCCACAACTCCTAACTCGCAATTCGCAATTCCTACTTCTTAACTCGCAATTCGCAATTCCTAATTCGCCAATCGCTTCGCCATGATCACGTCCGTCTCGACGTAGCCAAGCTTCTTGTACATCTCTCGGGCGGGGTAGTTGGAGCCGAAGACGTGCAGAGCGATGGTGTCCAGCCCCAATGCCTCGACCTTCTCCTCCATGGCCCGGAACGTCGCGCTGCCGTACCCCTGGCGGCGGAACGGTTCATAGATTTGCACGTCGAAGACAAAGGCCTTGGTCGTTTCGCCCTGCTCTCGCACTGCAAGCCAGAGCATACCTACATCGTCGCCCGTCTCCTTCGCCTCAACGACGAAGAAGTCATGGTTCTTCGTTGCGAGGCCATCCGGCAACAGTTGCCTGAGCTGCTCCTCGGCGCGCTGCATTGCCTCGTCGGGGCTCCAGTTGCCCGCTTTGGCATGCTCTTGGGCGTAGTCTGGCAGCCGCACGGCGAGATAAGCGTCGAATTCATCCTCGGTCATTGGTCTAAGTTTAATCATAGTAAGCCCTCCCGACACGAATTTCGAATTAGGAATTGCGAATTGCGAAAAACGATCCGCAACCCGCAACTCCTAATTCGCAATTCCTAATTCCTGATTCGCCTATTCGACGTAGATTTCGACCCGCTCGTTGTCTTCGGAGTCGACCACCTCGACCAGCTTGCCCATCGCGCCGCCGGCGAGCAGCTCTTCGAGTTCCTGCAGGTCGATGTCCGCGTCGGGGGCGAAGCGCTCAGCCATGCGCAGCCCGGCACTGACCAGGCCCATCGGCAGGGTCACGTTGACCTTGGCGTTGCCCGAGGCCAGGTCGGTTACCTGGATACGCAAGAAGTGTCGCTGGGTTGTGTCCGGCACGGCCGGCGGCACGTGCCGCCCGCTGTCCATCGCCCGCAGCAGCGCGGTCGCTTCCTCCGCCGAAATCTTTCCCTCTTCGACCATCTGCAAAATCTTCAGTCGTTCCTCTGTTCCTGCTGCCATCTCTCACCTCCTACCCAAAATAAATCTGAACGTGCTCGCCGTCTTCGCCCTCATTCACATCGACGATCAGCGGCTGGCCGTCTTTCAACTCGTCCTGCATCGCCATCAACAGCTCGTCGATCCCCGTGTCCTTCAACTCGGGGACGAACGGCTGCAAAATGCGCATCAGCCAGGCCAGCGGGGCCAGCGGCAGCGGCAGCGCGAAGAAGATGTTGTGCTCCTCGTTCTTGACGCGCAGCGAGAGCCAGCGCGCCGTGCGCATCCACCAGCCGGTCGCCAACACCAACACCCCCACCCCGAAAAGCGGCCAGCCGCAAATCAGCCAGCCGGAGGCCACACTCCAGGCGTAGACCGCCGCCACCAGCAGCCCGCCGCCGATCACCAGCGCCACGCCCGACCAGAAAACGGCCTGCCAGATGATGCGCACCAACGCGGGGCGCGGGATGGGCGGCCCAGGCTCTTCGGCCACCGCCGCCGGTTCCACCAGCGCCTCGACCGCCTCGGACGCCGCCAGCGCCTCCAGCCGCCGCACCCCCTCCTCGACGTCGATTTCGCCGGACTCGATCAGTTCCAGTATTCGCCGTCTATCGTCCATCAACCATCCTCCTTGCTTAATATCTACCCTAATGAAACCCCAATGTGCCTAACTGCCGGCAGCGACGCTCGACTAATTTAAAGAACGCATATCCCGCCGGCACCATCACAATCATAAACCCGACTAAAATGATCACTTCGTAGTGTACGGGGATGAGCGTGCGCGTGCCGAGTACGTAGCTGCGCACGGCGTCGTAGCCGTACGTCAGCGGGATCGCCAGGGAGATGGGCAGCAAGAACCGCGGCAGCACGTTCACCGGGAAGTTAGCGCCCGACATCGACGAAACTAGATAGCTTAACACGTCGACCATCATATTGGGCTCACGCACGATCAACACCAGCGCGGCGAAGGCAAAACCAAAGCCATAAAGGGCCACGAGCATCGGAACGAGCGTGCCGAACGCAGCCAGCACACTCCCCGTGGCACGAAAGCCGAAGAGCAGCCGCGCCAATACCAACATCGCCACCGATGTAAACGTGGTGATTACCAACGACGCCACCGTCCGCCCGACGAGAAGAAGCCCGCGCGACATCGGCGCCATCCAGTTGCTCTCCAATACCCCCGAATCCATCTCTTCTCTGAGTGAGTACCCGATCCCCCAGAAGACCGCGTTGATGTAGTTGCTCAAAATCGAACCGAGGAGAATAAAGGATACAAAATCGGTCGTCCCCGTATACCCTGCGAAGCCCGTGTTGCTCCCATCGACCACGAACGTCAGGCTCAAGAAATAGACTGGCGCGATCCAAATGAGCGGCTGGATGATCCGAAAGACCGCGTTCATCGGATAGCGTATGAAGTGCAGGGCGTCTTTCTTGGCGATGGCAAGAATCGCCGCCAAGTAAGAGTGCCAACTGACTTGAGAGAGAGAGGTGTCGATCATCCAAGCCCCCTAGTAATGGCCCAGGCTACCCGTGCGCCGCGCGTGCCGCTCAGCCAACTGGAACGACCCGTAGCCCAGGGTTGGCAACAACACGGCGAAAATCGCCAGCACGCACAGCGTCGGCAGCATATCCACAAATGTCACTTGGGTAAGCGCCGCCCGGCGGACACCTTCGATCGCGTAGGTCAACGGTAAGAACGCGGCCACACGCTGCATCCATCCTGGCAGCACCGCCATAGGATAGGATATGCCACAGAAGATCATAAAAATCCCCCGCACCAGAAAGACCATCGCGTTTGCCTCTTTGAACTGGATCACCAGGCTGGCAAAGGCTATCCCCAGGCCGTAGACCGACGGGACGGTCAGCACCATAATCAGCAAAAGCAGCAACGGGTTTCCCTGAAAGAGCCGGACGCCGAAAAAGACCCGATACTCCACTGCCGAGACAGTCAACAAGAACAACGCCATCACCGCCTTGATCAGAATCACCCCGGCCACAATCGCGATACGCGGGACCGGGCACAGCCAATTCGACTCCAACGTCCCGCGCAACTGCTCCTGTCGCAGGAAGAAGCCCACATCCCACAGCGTGATATTCATCCACATCCACAACGTCGAGCCGATGACCATATAACCCACGTAGTCGGTGGTGCCGGCGAACGCCGCGAACGCATCCAGCGCCGCGCCGTCGGGGCCGCTCAGGGCCTTCGCTACGAAGATATATCCGAAAGAGAACAGCACTGGCCAAATGACGTACCCCGCAACCCAGTTGCGGTAGCGCACCAAGCGCATCCGCTCCATATTTGCCACCGCCAGGAACGCCCGTATGGTCGACCAGAGTGAAACTTGGCCCAACGTCTGTACTTCTCCCATCGTTTATATCACAACCTTACCGTCTTTATAGAATACCTTACCGTCTACCACGATCTCGCTCTGCGCCATATCGCACAACATATCCCAGTGCAAGCTCGATTGGTTCTGGCTGCCCGCCTCGGGGAAACCGCGTCCCAGAGCCAGGTGGATCGTGCCGCCCAGTTTCTCGTCGAAGAGCATATTCTTGACAAAGCGTTGGATGCCGTAGTTGGTGCCGATGCCCAGCTCGCCCAGCGTGCGCGAACCTTCGTCCGTACCGAGCAAAGCGGTGAGAATATCCTGGCCCTTGGCCGCCTTCTCTTTGACGACGCGCCCGTTCTCGAACCAGAGCTCGATGTCCTCCACCTCTCGCCCCCCATAGATCGCAGGGTAGGAGAAACGAATCCACCCATTGACCGAATCCTCGACCGGTGACGTGAAAATCTCCCCGTCGGGGAAATTAATCTTGCCGCTGGCCCCAAGGAACGTGCGCCCCGAGATCGACATCTCCAGATCAACGTTCGATCCCTTGATCATCACCTGATCCTTGCCCGCCAGCCAGTCGATCAGCCGGCGCTGCCGTTCACCTTCCTCTTTCCACAACGCCACAGGATCCGCTTGATCGAGCAAACCCGCGCCGTAGACGAAGTCCTCGTACTCGGTCAGGCTCATATCCGCTTCCTGGGCCGACGCGTAGGTCGGGTAAAGCGTGATACATACCTTCAGTTCCCCGGCTGCCCGCCGCTCCATCATTATTTTGCCGAACTCAGCCATCGATCGCCTCGCCCGACTCTGCCGCGCCGGATCGACATTGGACAGCGATCGGGTGTTATCAAACGCCATAATGCTCAATATTGCATCAAATTCCTTGGCCGCCAGTAGTGGGATCGGGGAAACGAAATCGAGCTGCGCGTCGCTGCCGTGCTTGAGGAGAATTTCGTTCAGCCCTAATATATCGGCGGAAACAACGACGTGCCCCCCTGCCAAGACCGCTTCCTTGTAAACAGCGCGGACCAGCTCACTCGCCAAGCAGTTCGTATTGATCCCCAACACCTCACCCGGTTGGATGTCCATCGAATAATTCACCAACACCTGCGCCAACTTCTCTACCCGCGGATCCATTAAACACACCTCCTATTAACTCGCTATTCTACTCTCTAAGCTGTTTTCCCGTTAAAGAAATAAACACATCCTCCAATGTCGGTTCGGCGACCTGGAGGTGCGTGATGCGCCCATCCCGCTCGCCGACGGTTTCGATCAAGCGCGGGACAATCGCGCGGCTATCGTGCAGATGAAGCCCTACTGACCAAGCGCTATCCGTCCCCAGATAACGGGACGTGACGCTCTGCACGCCGGGCAGCGTTCTGAACGTCTCAACCGTGACCGGGTCGAAGTTCTCCACCTCCAATTGAACGATGTCCACCTGGTCGATCGACTGTTTGAGGTACGCGGGCGCGTCCAGGGCAATGATCTTGCCCAGATCGATGATGCCGATACGGTCGCACAGTTGGTCGGCTTCCTCCATGTAGTGCGTCGTCAAGAGCACCGTCCGCCCCTCCGCCTTGATCTCCAGGATCAACTCGCGCAGGTTGCGCGCCGACTGCGGGTCGAGGCCAACCGTCGGCTCGTCCAGAAGGACCACGGGCGGATTGGCCAGCAGCGCCTTGGCAATGGCGACGCGCTGCTTCATCCCGGAGGAATAGCGCTCGACGTACTCATCGGCCTTGTCCGCCAGGCTAAAGCGAGCCAGCAACTCATCGACGCGCCGCTTAGCATCGACACGTGGGATGTGGTAGAGCGCGGCGAAATACTCTAGATTCTCCCGTCCGGTCAGCTTCCAGTAGATACTGCGCTCGCCCTTGAGCACCGCACCCAGACTCTGGCGCACCTTGTTCGCCTCTTTGACAATGTCGAAACCATTCACCGTCGCCGTGCCGCTGGTCGGTTCGAGCAAGGTGCTGAGCATCTTGATCGTCGTCGTCTTCCCCGCGCCGTTGGGCCCAAGGAGGCCAAAGATTTCCCCGGCCTGAATGTCCAGGTCGATCCCGGCGACGGCGACCGTCCACTCCTTGGGCGATTTATCGCCGATGAGCAGTCGAAGCCAGCTCTTCTCGCCCTTTCCATTCCCATTTCCGTTTCGGGATTGCTTCTTTTTTGGAAAGCGCTTGGTCAGCCCGCGAATCTCGATCACGTTATCCATCATCTATTCACTCTCCACCACCACAGGCACTGCACCCGGCTGGATTCCTCGACCGCGCTCGTGCCATTGTTCTCTTCTAAGTTGCGGGACATCGTCGCCGACCCCGTTGTCTCGGTCAACCACTAGCGCGCTAAATCGTCGCTTCGAATTCTGGGGTTGTGCCGGCTGCCACGGTGTCTTTTTTCACGCTACCGTTGTTGTTCTGCTCGATGTTCACCAGCGCAGGGATGAAGAACCCGACCACCCCGATCAAGCCGCACAGCACGCCCGCAACGATGTACCAGATCGTGATGCCCATCGCATCGCTGATGGGGCCCGCAACGATCAGCCCAATCGGCGACGTCATCGACAACAGACTGCCGAGCAGCGTGAAGACCCGTCCCTGAAGTTCGGGCGCAATGCCCGCCTGCATAATCGCCATAATCGGCCCATCGATCAGGGAAATCGTGAAGCCGGCGACAAAGATGCTCACCAGCGCCCCGCCGAACATGCTGCCGGGAGTCATCCCCAACGCGACGAAGCTGATGCCGAAGATGATCATTCCCCCCAGCGTGGTGTAAATCTTGCGCCGGAACCCGCCCCACACCCCCAACAGCAGGCCGCCGAGCAGCAACCCCAGCCCTGCCGCCGAATCCGTCATGCCCAACTGCACCGCATCGCCGCCAAAGTGATCGCTCACCAGCAGCGGAATCAGCGAGAAGGCCGGCGTCAGCACGATCTTGAAGATCATCGCTGCACCGATCAGAACCACCAGCCCCTTCCAGCCCATCAGGTACCGAAAACCGTCCCGAACGTCACTCCAGATGGATGCCTGCCGCGCTTCCACCCGGCGCTCGGGTTGGGGAATCAGTACGAACAAGAGCGGGATGATCGCCAGCAGGGCCGTCCCCACGTCGACCAGCATGACGCCGTGCAGAGGCAGCACCTCCATCAACAGGGCCCCCAAAGGCGCTCCAACGATGTTCAGCGCGCCCTTCACCGTCTGATTGAGCCCCGCCACGCGCGACAGGTGCTCCTCGGGCACCATCAGCGCGGTCGACGCACTCATCGCCGGCCAGTGGAACATGCCCCCCAACGACCGGATGAGCATCACCACGTAGACGTGCCACACCGCCAGGCTGCCCGTCCAGAACAGATAGGCCAGCCACAACGCAGCCAGCGCGACCAGACCATCGGCCAGAATCATCACGACCCGCCGGTTCCAACGATCCACGTACGCCCCAGCAATGGGACCGAGAAAGATGTCCGGCAACAGCGCGACCAGCGTCGCCGTCGCCAGCACCGTCGCCGAGCCCGTCGTCTTGGTCAACCACCACACCAACGCGAACTGGGCCACGGTACTGCCGACCAACGAAAGCTGTTGTCCGCTCCAAATCGAGAAGAAAGGTAGTGTCCACTTTCGGTCGGCACGTCTGTTTCCTGCTGTACTCAT
>JAFGOJ010000035.1 GCA_016926575.1 Anaerolineae bacterium
CATTGCTTCTTCTCCTCGCATGCCTGTGTTTGGGCTCCATTCTACCCCGATCGGCTACTTCCACTAAGTTGAGATGCGTACGCCCTGCTTGAGCGCCGGGAGCACGTCGCTTCCATAAAGCCGCAGGAATTCGTCGGCCCCGGCGTTGCCGAAATGGCGGCTGACCCACAGGTCGAGAATTTGTTTGTAGGGAACCAGGGAGTGTTGGAAGGTCTCGAAATCCCCGGCGCTGCGCCGGACGTCCGAAAGTGTGACGTCAGCGCGGTCCACGACTTCGACCATGAGCGCGGTCAAATCCAACAGGCCAGAGAACGGCCCGGAGAACAGTCCGAATTGCGAGACGGCGCCGAGTCCGGTTTCCTGTTGGCCCGCTACCTGAATGCCCTGCTCCACCGTCCGCACGTCGGCGCCGATGAGGCTGTTACCCCAGCGCAGGTGGTGATCGAGGAAGCTCAGGGGGGCGCCCACGGTAAAGGAGTGGAGCCAAAGGCTTAGTTTGGCCAGTTCCACCGCCATCTTGTTCAAGTCCACGCCGTAGATGCAGCGTTTCATCACCAGCCGGGTGAGGAGCGCGGTGTCGTCGAGACGCGCCGGATCGACCGCAATCCCCTGATGCTGCATCTCTTCAAGGATTTCCTTACGCACCCGCTCGATCAGCTGCTGGATGGGATTCCACGCCCAAGGGATGTCAGGGTGGTCATCGTGGAATGCCTGCATCCGCTGGATGATGCCATCGGTGAGAAAATCAACGGCGTTCACCAGGAAGTGGCCCGATCCCATGGCCGGATCGAGGACTTTGATCCCCAGGAAGGCTTCGCGGGCATCGCGCTCGGCAGTCTCCAGGCGCGGACGCCACAGGTGCACCCGGCTGGGATCCGGCGTGCGCTGGAGGGCGTGGCGCGCTTCCGCCACCCGGTTCATCGCGGCAGTGAACGCCTCTGCGCGCGTTGCGAGAACCGGCGCCAGGGTATGCTGCACAATGTAATCAACGATGTAGTCGGGGGTGTAATAGGAGCCAGTCGCCTTGCGTTCCCCCTTGTCATTGACCAGGGTTACCTGACCGGCAGCGGCGTCCACCACCTGCAACCGGTTTTCCAGTAACCCTTCGTAGATCGCGCCTAGGTTGCGCACGCTGATATAGGCATAATCCACCGGTTGCCCGGCGTCGCGCACCAGGATGTCGACCGCGTGGGCCACGGCCCGGTCGCTCAGACGGTGCTGTTCCAGAAAGGCGTTGTCGGGATTCTGGGGATTGAACAGGCCGCCGTTGTAACGGGGAATCCCCAGGCTGGGGTCTCCCTGGTCGATGCGGCGGAAGAGCGCCAGCAGCGCCTCGTAGCGCGGCGTCGCGTGCGTCGCCGTGCTCAAGGGCTGGCGCTGGTCCCGCCGGTCGGCTGCCCACTGCGCTAGGGCGGTCAGACTTTGTTCGCGATAGCCGGGATTGTGCACGGGGAGCAGTCTACGCGCCTCGGCGTAGAGCAAGAAGAGCAGCTTGTACAGCAAGCTCAGGCTGGCTTGATAGATCTCGTGCAGACTCTCTGCTGTTTCCTGGACAACGCCCAACTGGTGGCGACGGTAGGCGACGAAGCCCCCGGCAATTTCCGGCATCACTTCTGTGAAGACCAGGTCCTTGAGTTTGTCGCTGATCTCGCGGGCATAGGTCGCAGAGCCCTCGTGCACGCGCTGCACGAAACTTTTGCCTCGCGCGTCGGGAATGAAGGCATCCTTTCTGAAGAACAGCCACCAACGCCGGAAGGCGTCCCACTGTGCAGCGGAAGGCGCGCCCTTTTCCGGTAAGAAGTCGAACAGCAGCGCGAGATCGACCTCATAGAACTCGCTGGCTGTGCTGCTTACCTCGCGGCTGTAGAGACGCCAGACCTGCCCGTTGGTCAGAATTCCCCATGGGGCGCGTGTACCCACCAGATAGCTCACCATCTGGTGGCTGGGGTTTTCCCCTACTTTCCACGTATCGCGCCCGCTGCTGTCTTTGCGGCTCAACGCGCGGCCCCAATACTTGGCCTCGCCAATGGCTAGCGTTTGCCCGTAGAAAGCGTCTTCATCCGTCTGGCGGTGGTACGCTGCTTGTTTCGTCGCCTCGTCGGAGAAGAGCGCGTAGTCGGGACGTGTCACGCGCCCGTGGGTATGGGATTTGGCCTGCACGATGAAGGCCCATCCCAGGGCGTCCAGCATGGGCTTGATGAACTCCTCTTCGGTCTGGGCCTCGTTCCAGGCGTCGCCAGAGCGCCGCGCCTTTGCCCATAAGCGCGCCACGATCTTGAAGACATCCCCAGGATCCTCGCGCCATTCGGCATGGTCGGGCAGGCGGGTTTCCAGGTAGTGGCGCGAAAACAACATCTTGCTCTGCGCATCCTCAGGGACGGCCGACACCCCGGATGAATCGAGCGTAGGCGCCGCGTCAAAGGGTTTGTGCTGAGCCAGTGTATACAGACGGCGGCCTTGCAATGTCGTCACTTGGTTCCAAAAGTCCGGATCGCGCGTGGCGGGGGCAGCTGGCATCTGGGGCAGGGAAGCCGCGCGCTGGCGTTTGCCGCCGGTAGGGGGCGTTCCCCGCCGCAGCGCCCCGAACTCGGGACGGAACCGGTAGCGGCCCCCACCCATTGCCTCGAAGGCCAGGCGCTGCCACAGCTCGACGGCTATCGTTGCTTTGCTGGTCATGCGGCCTTCTGGGGAAGCGTGAATCGCTGGATAGAGCTCGTCGACGGTCACTGTCAACGATTCACGTCCCCCCTCTTCCCAGCGCCGTTTGGCTTCTTCGTACATCAATCCGAAGATACTGTTGCCGGTTTCCGCAGCCTGCTGGAACAGCGCTTCGATGTCCTCAAAACGCACATCGGCGATGAAGGCGCGAGGATCAATGTCATAGTCCGGGGTCTCGATATCCATTGCGTATTCGATTTCGCCGGTTTCCTCGTCCAGCCACATCCGCCATACCTGCACCGGTTCGTCGCGCATCCGTTCCCGCGTCGTCATCTGATATTCGACATCATTGACGGCGCAGATCTGCAACCGGGCGCCGGGATAGATCTTATGGCGACGGAAGGTTTCGTACATCTCACGAGAAAGCAGAATACGGTTGTGCTCGAAATCTACCCAGGCGCGAAGCATTTCCGGGGCATCCCCAAAATGGTGATTGAATAGGATTTCAAGCCGCTCCCCGTAGAAGTGCGGGAAAAGACGCCGTAATGGCTTGGTTAGGGACAGTGAGGCGGCGTAATAGTCGCGGGCACGCAGGGTGAACGTTTCACACGCGCGGCGTTGCTGGCGCCAACGCTCCGGTGTCAGGTCTTCCTCAGTGGGCGAGCTTGCATCCGGGGTTTCCGCCGCAGCGCGCGTTTCTTCGTGCAGGAATTCCTCGGCTTCTGCATCCGTAACCGGGACGATCCCGTCCGGAAGTTCGATCTGTGTCTGCATTCTCGGTGCGGTTACCTGCTCTCGCTCCGCAAAGGCATTCCAGGCCGACCGGGAGACCCAACGCTCGTTTCCCAGAGTATAGATATCAGGTTCAAGCGCCAACGTTGTGTTTACTACGAAGGCGTGCAGAACATAGGCCTGGCTACCGTCGTTTTCGATGTTCCACAGGACTTCGACCAGATCTTCGGTCGAACAGGAAACCGGCCCGTCGTCTTCAGGCTCTGTCGGCAGTGCTGCCAGCAGCGAGGCGCGCATCGTTGGGTCGATGGGGGGAAGCAGGTCGTACAGGCACCACATATCAGCGAATTCTACGAAGCGCGGGTCTGCTTCCAGCACCGCTCGCGTTGCGTTCATGATCTCAGGACGGTGGCTCTTCCAGGCTTCGTCCAGTGCAGCAGGATCGACCTCGCTGGCGGCGCCTTCGCTGACCGGTATGTCCGTGGGGGCGTTGGCTACACCGGCGGCCCACCGCTGTTGCGAACCATCGGGTAATCGCAGCGTCAGTACATCAAATTTGCCTTGTTGCGGATTGCTTCCGGACTCTACCGAGATTACCTCGGCAGCAACGCTGTCCAGGCGCAGGGTTTCTCCCACACGGTACTGCGAGCCGGGGGCATAGGTCCGCATCCGGGTTTCTGCCAGCATCCCGAGACGCAAATGCTCACGTGCCAGGGCATCGATAGATACAGGCCCACCGCGATCGCGGATCAACGCTTCCAGGTGGTCCAACTCGGTAGCTTGTGAAGTCATGTAGCCTAACTCCTCACGTGCGATGTGTCCCAGAGATCAACTTCGATATGGAGTAAGTCGCTTCAATGCAACCAACGGATATTAAACTTAGTATACAACAAAAAAGCAAGTGCGAAAAGAATTTTCGAAGAGGCGCCGTGTCAGGTGCGCAGGTGTAAAGGTGATGTGCCAGAACGGCGGTTCCTTTTTCTTGCGGTTATCCTATACTCACTACAGATCAGGTGTGAGAAGTGAGGCATGCGAGGGTAGCGATATGACTAGCGATTACGCCATTTCGCCTCGGATATCGTACACCAGTTAGCATGGTGGGCCTGCTTTCAACCCAAGCCGCAACCGGAAGCGATTTCAAAGATAGTTGGGCGTAATGAACCCTGTCCGTGCGGCAGCGGCAAGGAATATAAACATTGCTGTGGGAAGAAGTGGTGAACAAGGAGAAAAATGGTCTTCGACCTGTCAGATTGAAGAAAATCTGACAGGTCTCTCTCTTCTACCCGTGTCCATTTCCCCGTTCTGCCACGGGCAGTGTGAAGTGGAAGGTGCTCCCTTTCTCTTTCTCGCTCTCCACCCAGATGCGTCCCCCGTGC
>JAFGOJ010000274.1 GCA_016926575.1 Anaerolineae bacterium
AAGGTAAACCGCAGGTTTACCCGTTTCCCCGGCGGGGTGCAGGGGCGGAGCCCCTGCAAGGCATTCGTTGAACGAGGGCGGCGGGTTGGAAACCCGCCCTACAGGGCCGTAGGCTTATTTTTTGAGCAGTCGCCACGACCCCTTCGGGGCCACCACAAAGGGCAGAAAATTACCGCTGTGTTTAAGACGTCATTCCCGCGCAAGCGGGCATGACGGCCGGATGAGCGGCTATTTTCGGAACAGCTTCGGCGTTGGCATGTGTCAGGCGAGCGGGCGCAACGTGACCCGCCAACGTCGTTCTTCCGCCGGTACCAGATACTGCTCCAACGCCGGCGGGCCGCAGCTCTCGCTGCCCAGGCCCGACTGGGCCGCGTCCAGGTGCAGCACGACCTCCTCCCTCCGCTGTAGCTCGTGCGGGTGGCGCGCGCACTCGATATCTTCGGGCGCGTAGTGGTGCGCGGAGACCTCCATCCACGGTGTGCCGAGGGCCTTCAACCCGCGCCCGCCCGCGTCGGTGAGCGACACCCAGCGTACCTCGGTCTTGTTCCCGTTCTCCTGCGGCCGCAGGTAGGGCACGAACTGCTCACTGACCGTGCCGCTGTACAGGCCCGCCCGCGCCCCCTCCTTCCGGTCGGCATAGGTCTCGTGCGGGCCGCGCCCGTACCAGGTCAGGCGCTCGTACTCGCCCGGCAGCGCCAGGCGCAGGCCGATCCGGGGCAGCGGCGGCAGCCCCGCGCTGGGGCAGGCGTGCACGTCCACCACCACGTCGCCGTCGCCGCAGACGGTGTAGATATACGTACACTCGAAGCGCGTTTCACCCACTGGCGGCGCAGCGACAGCCCGCACCTCCACCCGCACCGCGCCCGATTCCAGCCGCTCGGCCGCGACGCTGCACACGCTCTCCTCCAGCGCGTCCAGCCCGGCCGCGCGCCACAACCCGGCCATGCGCGGGAGATCATTGTCCGTCGGCGCGCGCCAGACGGCCAACGCCGGGCCGCGCCGGATCAACTCCGTGCCCGCGTGCCGCCACGAGACAAGCCGCCCGCCCTCGAAATGGATCGTCCAATCATTGCCCTGGACTGTGATCGTACACCCTCCCTCTGTTTGCTCCACGAAGGGGGCAAGGTGCCCCTGCCGTAGAGGGTCCCCCTCCCCCGCGCAGCGGGGGAGGGGATAGGGGTGGGGGCCCGTCACGTCGAACTGCGCCCACGCCATCTCGTGGCCCCGTTCCGCCCACGGCGTGGCGTGGTTCAGGCAGAAGCGCAGCGTCAGCCACGCCTCGCCCTCTGCGGGCACGGGCCACGTGAAGGGCACCGTCACCTCGGCCGTCTCGCCCGGCCGCACGTCCGGCGGGTCCAAGTGCCCCGCTTCGAGCGCCTCCCCGTCCACCTCCAGCGCCCACCACAGGTCGTAGCCGCTCAGATCGGAGAAGGCGTGCCGGTTGGTCACCGCCACACGTCCCGCCGCCAGGTCGACCGGCGTCACCCGCACCGGCTCGTAGACCTTCTTCACTTCCCACACGGCAGGCTGGAGCGTGCGGTCGGGGAAGACCACGCCGTTGATGCAGAACGCGCCGTCGGTGGGCCGCTCGCCGAAATCCCCTCCATAGGCGAACCATTCTACCCCGTCCGCCGTCACCTGTCGCAGCCCCTGATCGACCCAGTCCCAGATGAACGCGCCCTGAAACCGCGGGTACCGCTCGACCAGGTCCCAATACTCCTTCAGACTGCCGGGGCTGTTGCCCATCGCGTGGGCGTATTCGCACATCATCAGCGGGCGCGTCTCACCGGGCGTTTGTGCCAGGGCCGCCATCCTTTCCAGCGGGGTGTACATTGTGCTGATCACGTCGACGTAGGGTGCGTCCTGCGCTTGTTCGTAGTGGATGGGGCGGGTCGGGTCGCGCCCGCGGATCCACGCCGCCAGCGCCGCGTGGTTGGGGCCGCTGCCCGACTCGTTGCCCAGCGACCACATGATGATCGATGAGTGGTTCTTGTCTCGCTCGACCATGCGCGTCCCGCGCTCCATGAACGTCTCCAGCCACGCCGGGTCGCGTGTCAACCGATCTCCCACGCCGTGCGACTCGATGTTTGCTTCATCGATCAGGTACAGTCCGTACTCGTCGCACAGGTCGTACCACAGCGGCACGTTGGGGTAGTGGCTGGTGCGCACCGCGTTGACGTTGAACCGCTTCATCAGCACGATGTCTTGCACCATCGATGCGCGGCTGACCGTGTGGCCCGTGAGGGGGTCGTGTTCGTGCCGGTTGACGCCGCGCAGCAAGATCGGCGCGCCGTTGACGTGGATCTGCCCGTCCTTGATCTCCACCTGGCGAAAGCCCACCCGCAACGGCACCACTTCGACCACGCTGTTCGCCGCGTCCCTGAGCGTGAGCAGGAGCGTGTAGAGGTGGGGCGTTTCGGCGGACCACTGCCGGGGGCTGCGGACGGTCTGCACCAGTTCGCCGCCGGTGAGAGCGACCCGCTCGAAGACGACCCGCCCGTGCGGATCGTGCAGTGTGGCCTCGACGCGGTACGCTGCTCCCGTTGCGCCCTCCACGTCGACGCTTGCGCGCAGCTCGGCGTCGCGGTAGTGCGCGTCGAACGCCGTGCGCGCCCAGGCGTCGCGGATGCGTGCGGGCGACGCGGCGAGTAGGTAGACGTCGCGGTAGATGCCGCTCAGCCGCCAGAAGTCCTGGTCCTCGACGTAGCTCCCGTCGCAGTAGCGGAAGACGCGCGCTGCAAGCACGTTCGCTCCAGGCCGCAGGTAGGGCGTCAGGTCGAACTCGGCCGGCAGGCGGCTGTCCTGGCTATAGCCGACGGGCGCGCCGTTCAGCCACAGGGTGAACGCCGCGTCGACGCCGTCGAATACGACGAACACCCGCCGCCCGTCCCACTCCGGCGGCAGGCCGAACGTGGTGCGGTACGACCCGACCGGGTTGGCGTCTTCTGGGACGCGCGGCACGTCGACCGGGAAGGGGTACTGGATGTTGGTGTAGATGGGCGTGTCGTAGCCCTGGAGCTGCCAGTTGCCGGGCACCGCGATGGTGTCCCAGCCCTGCGCGTCGAAGTCCGGGCGGTAGAAATCCGCCGGCGCGGCGGCGGGGTGGGGGGCCCAGTGGAACTGCCAGCGCCCGTTGAGGGACGTGACCCACGGTGAGCGACCCGCCAGCGCGGATTCCGCGTCGGGATAGGGGAAGAGCGTGGCGTGGGCGGGTTGCTTGTTTCGCCCCACGACGTGGGGTGTTTGCCAATCGGGAGGCCCTGGGTTTGGGTTCATAGGAAGACCTCTTGGTACATAGATTCGACGACTGCGCCAACTATGCCCAAGAATTCGGATTTTGTCAACATTGCCGGACAAACGGGCGACAATCGCCTCTGGTCAACCACGGGCGGCGGGTTTGAAACCCGCCCTACAGGGCTAACCCGCCGTTCCGCCCGGTCTCCTGACCGGGCGGAACAAGAAAGTAGTCGCCACGGCCTGAGGCCGCTTCGCGGCCCGGTCACCACAAACGGGCGAAAATGCCCTTCGTGCTCGGCGCGGGTCCACGACCCGTGCTCCCGCCGGGTCCGTGACCCGGCGGGAGCACATTGTCTGGTGGTGGTAGGCGCGCGATTCAATCGCGCGCCTACCACCACAGAACGAGCTCTATTTTCGAAATAGAGGTCATGATCGCTACGCTCACAACCAAGGGGCGAAAATGGCCTTGTCGTTGCGGGTCAGGAGACCGGGCGGAACAAGAGGGACCGTCTGAGGCGTTGACCCAGGCCCATTTGCGGAAGGGGTCCGGGGAAACCGGAAGGTAAACCGCAAGGTAAACCGCAGGTTTACCCGTTACCCGTTCCCCCGGCGGGGTGCATGGGCTCCGCCCCTGCAAGGTTATATCATACCAGTCATCAATCCTTCGCCGACACGCACACGAATCCCGCCGCCCCCGGCCCGATGTGCGAACCGATGACCGGGGTGACTTCGGCCAGCATAGGTTC
>JAFGOJ010000036.1 GCA_016926575.1 Anaerolineae bacterium
CGAGACGGTCTATTTTCGGAACAGCGCACGGATGGATGCCCGCTTGCGCGGGCATGACGGCCGGATGAGCGGCTATTTTCGGAACAGGGAGAGAGAAAAAATGAAACTCGTCGAACAGATTGGGGTGCGCGGCGCAAACGTCTTTCTGATTCGGGGTGACGAAGGATGCGTGTTGGTCGACACCGGCAATCCGAACAGCGAGAGCCTCATTCTGAAGGGGCTGGCGGAGCGGGATGTCGACCCCGCTGCGGTTCGCTTGATCCTGATCACCCACGCCCACGTCGATCACTTCGGCAGTGCAGCGGCGCTGAAGGCGCGCACCGGTACGCCGGTCGCCATCCACGCGCTCGACGCCGACGCGCTGCGCCAGGGCATCCACCAGCCCGACAGCCTCGAACCTACGAGCAAGCTGCTGGCAGCAGTGATGAAAGTTCCCTTCCTGCGCAGCGCCTTCGGCGCCCACGCCGCGACGCCCCTCGAACCTGACGTGGTGATCGAGGAGAGCCTCCCGCTGGACGCATACGACGTCGCCGGGCGCGTGATCCACACGCCCGGCCATACCCACGGCTCCGTCTCGGTGCTCCTCGACAGCGGCGAAGCCATCGTTGGCGATATAGTGATGGATCGGCTGATGGGCCTCGCCCGCGCTCCGGGGGAGCCCATCGTTGCGTGGGACCTGGCCCAGAACCGGGCCAGCGTTCGCGCTCTGATGTCCACCTATTCCCCACGCACCATCTACACCGGTCACGGCGGGCCGTTTTCTGCGGCCGCCGTGCAGGCGATGGTCGACAGGTGGTAAAGGCGTAGGCGCATGACGTCCGAAGACTGCGCCGCACAACCGGCGGATACCGCAGCACTGCTGCGCGAGGGCATCGCCGCCGCGCGCGCCGGGCAGCGCCAGCGCGCGCACGACCTGCTGATGAACGTCGTGCGGCAAGACGAAAACCAGCCCTTGGCCTGGCTCTGGCTGAGCGGCGTGGTGACCAGCCCAGAGGAGCGCAAGGTCTGCCTGGAGAACGTTCTGGCCCTCGACCCCCACAACACAGCAGCCCAGAAAGGGCTGGCGCTCCTGCGCCAGCAAGAGGCCCCACCGTCCCCGCCCCCCACCGTCATCGCCGAGCCAGTTGCCCCCAAGCCATCGCCCCCGCCGGCCGACCCCTTTGCCGATGAGTACCTGTGCCCGTTCTGCACCGAGCCGACCGAACACGCCGACAAGCGCTGCCCTCACTGCGGCGAACCGCTGTGGGTAACGTTCCGGCGGAAAGAAAAACGCTCGACGGAAATGTGGATAGCAATCGCTCTACAGATTTTTAGCACAATCAGAAATGCGATCATTCCTTTCTCCATCGCGGCACTGCTCTACCTCATATCCGGCGACTACGCCTCGGAGTTTAACGCGCTGTTTGGGTCCTATGCCGAGTTCTCCGGCATCGACATGGAGACGCTGAGGCTGGGGCTGCAAATTGTGCTCGCGATCTCGTTCATTCCGCTCCTGTTCTCGCTGGCGGTGCTGGTCGGCTTGTTCGCGCGTTGGAAACCGGTCTTCTACCTGCTACTGGCCGTTTCGACACTGGAGGTGCTGTTCGTGGGGATATCCGTCCTTGGATCGGCGCTCTCGCAAAATCCGATCTACGGATTGCTGGGAGGCGGCTATCTGGACGCGTTCCTGAGCATCGGGGCGGCACTCTGGAAAGCGGTCCTCGCCTTCCAGATTCAGGACGACTTCGCTTTCGAGAGGCGGCGTATCGTGCTGCGCGTCGATCCCGACGTCAAGAGCGCGCCCATGCTTCTCTCGCGCGGGCTCAAGTACGCCGATGCGAAGATGTGGGGCATGGCGGCGCTTCACCTGCGCAATGGCGTCTCGATGCGGCCCGCCGCAATCGATGGCCGCGCGGCGCTGGTGTTGGTCTACCTCAAACTCAAGCGGTTCGATCTGGCCGAAGCCGCACTGGACGAGATGCGGCGCATCGAGCCTGGTAACACTCAGACGACAGAGCTTCAGACGCTGCTGGACAAGCAGCGTGCCACCGGCCCGCAGAGTGTTTGAATGGAAGACGTCCGGCGGCGTTACGTCGTAGGAGCGGGCGCACTGGAGCCGGACGGCACGGCGCTGCGCTTTGTCACCACGGACGCGAGCGCCAGGACCTACACCGACGCGCAGCTCGACGATTACCAGGGCCTGCGGCGGCGGGACTTTCTCTGGCGTCCCCCCGTGCGGTTGACCGTGCGGGCGCGTTTCTCTCATCCTAACGGCGCGCTGCGCGGGACGGCGGGGTTCGGCTTTTGGAACGACCCCTTCATGATGACCGGGGCGCGCCCCCCTACCTTGCCGCGTGCCGTGTGGTTCTTTTACGCCTCGCCGCCCTCCAATATGAAGCTCGATCGCGACGTTCCGGGCCACGGGTGGAAGGCGGCCACGCTCGACGCCCTGCGTCCGGCGGCCCTGGCGCTGCTTCCCTGCGCGCCGGCCGCCGCGCTGTTGATGAACCTCCGTCCGCTCTACCGCACCCTATGGCCGCCCATCCAACGGGCCCTCGCCGCCCGCGAGGCCCTGCTCCCCATCGAGATGACCGCCTGGCACACCTACACACTCGAATGGGGGCGAGACATCACGCGCTTTGAGGTGGATGGGGCGGCCGTTTTGGAGAGTGCGCCTGGCCCACGCGGGCCGCTGGGGTTCGTGATGTGGCTGGACAACCAGTACATGGTCGCCACGCCCTGGGGCAAGGTGAGATGGGGGCTGTTGGACGCGCCCGGCCGCCAGTGGATGGCGGTGGAGCACGTGTCGATCGAGTAACGCCGTGAGGTTTTTCGGTGGGTGTGATTCAGTGGGTGCCTTACTCCACGCGCAGCTTCTGCAGCGCGCTGACGGCCCAGGCACGCATTCCCACCCACAGGGCCGCCGTCACCGGCAGGTAGAACGCGGCCAGCAACAACAGCAAGGTGGGGGCAGGCAGGCGCATCAGGCCGGGAAGCTGCGCCGCCAGCCAGGGCGCATCGTCCAATGCCACCAATGCGAGCACCGGCAGGCCGACGTAGCCTGCCACGATCCCCATCATCGTGTAGTAGCCCAGCGTGTCTCGGCGCTGTAGCTGTGGATTGCGCACGTTCGCACGCCAGGCTGCCACCGCCAGTCCGATCGCCGTGGTGCCCAACGCCAGGATCGCGACGAGCAGCATCGCCGCCGGGAGCCATCCGGCCGGAACGGGCGAGAGCAAGCCGAAGAGGGCAACGGCCACGCTGTTGTAGAGCAGCGCCAGGCCGTAGTTCAGGACAAATTTGGCATAGAAGACCTCCACCTCGCGCAGCGGTGACGATTGAATCACCCACCAGGCCTCGCCCTCTTGGGCGAAGACGGTCAGCATCCAGCGCGCAGACAACAGCCCGCCCATCCCCGGCAGCAGCACCCCGGCCCCGGCGATCATCAGCTCCGACGCACTGGCCATATCGCGGGCATAACTGAGTCCGAAGAAGGCCAGAATCACCAGTCCGAAGAGCAGCATGCCCCACGAGCGCGTGTCGCGCAAGAAATAGCGCAGGTCTTTGGTCAGGAAGGCGAGCAGGGGGGACCCGCCGCGTGTCGATGGCGCAGTGCCGCCGGTCCGCGTGCGGCGGCGGCGGGCACTCTCTTGTGCCGCTCCCCACCCGCGTGCGTACAGGCGACCCGCAACCCACACCGCCACGACCGCCAGCGCGACGCTCGTGCCGACCAGCAGCCCGGCCGGCAGCCAGAAAGAGGCGGTGTACCCCGGCGTCAGGCTGACCAGCGATTGGGCCATCCATTGGGTGGGCAGGTAGGCCTGGCGTGAGATGTGTTCGGAGGCAAGGAAAGCGATCGCTCGGTCGGGCTGGACGATGCGGGCGCTGAAGGCGTTGTAGAGAATGATGATCCCCAGCATCAATACCATATTCACGCTGACCAGCACCTGTCGGGCGCGCGCAGCGGGGATCAAGCGGACAATGGCCATATCGAGCAGAATACTGATCGCCGTCAGACCAACCAGCAGCAGGAGGAAGGAGACGACCAGCCAGATGTAAGCGAACCAGGGCGCGCCGAAGGCGTAAAGGAACGCCGCGCCGGGCGGCAGCACCATCACACCGGCGTAGACGGCGTTGTCGGCGATGCCTTCCAGGAAGCGGTCGACGAAGACCGCCCGGCGCGAAAGCGGCGTGGAGAGCAACAGCGCCAGGCCGCCGGAGAGGAAAAACGTATCGAACATCTGCCGCATGCCGTTGACCAGCACCAGCATCATGCCGCCCAGGAAGACGCCGCCCAGCGCTTCGGAAGCGACCGGTGCGGCGGCTGTCCCGAGCGTGTCGCGCAGGAACTGGAACCCGGAAAACGCGCCGTAGCCCAGCAGTCCCAGCCACACCACCACCGTCACTGGAGCGAGGCGTTGGCGCCAACTGCCGCCCTGGAATCGCTGCCGCCACCCGTTGCGGATCAGGCGGGCTTTGTTAGCCAGGAGCAAGGCCAGGTCGTGCCCCATCACGCCGCCTCCGCGTCGTTCAAGAAACGCACCAACTCCGCCACCTCTCCGCTGCCGGTCACTTCGAGGAAAATGTCTTCCAGCGTCTTGTCGGCCCCGTGACGCAGTTCTTCGATTGTCCCCAGAGCCACCAGACGACCCGCGTAGATGATGCCCACGCGGTCGCAGATGCGTTCGGCGATTTCCAGGACGTGCGTCGACATGAAGACCGTAGCGCCGCGTTCGCACAGCGCGCGCAGGATGTCCTTGACCAGCCGCGCGCTGCGCGGGTCGAGCCCCTGCGTCGGTTCGTCCAGGAAGAGCACCTTGGGATCGTGCACCAGCGCTCCGGCGAGCACCGTCTTTTGCTTCATACCGTGCGAATACGTCTCCACCAAATCGTCCGCCGCGTCTTTGAGGTCCAGCATCTCCAACAGCTCTTCGATGCGCCGGTCGCGCTGCTGCGGGGCGACGCGGTAGATGTCGGCCATAAACCGGACGAACTCTCTGCCGGTCAGCTTGGTGTAGACGTCGGGGGTATCGGGGACGTACCCGATCAGGGCACGGGCGGCCGTCCCCTCGTGGATGACATCGTGCCCGCCGATGGCGGCCGAGCCGGCGGTCGGCGACAGCAAGCCGGTGCACATCTTGATCGTCGTCGTCTTCCCCGCGCCGTTCGGTCCGAGAAAGCCGAACAGCTCGCCGGCGGGGACGCTCAAGTCGAGTCGATCGACGGCGAGGTGGTCGCCGTATTGCTTGGTCAAATGGTGCAGTTCAATCATGAAACCTCCTTGAGGGTTGTGGGAGACTGTGTGATGTTTCACGTGAAACATCCCCGCAGCGGCTTAGCCGAGGATCAACGGCGTCAGTACGTGGAGCACGATGTCGGCGCTGAAGTGGGCGATGATCGCCGCTTCCAGCCCGCGGGTCCAGTAGAGATGCCCGAACGCGATCCCGCCGATGCTGTTGAGCGCAATCACGCGCACGACCATCAGCGCGGTCAGCGGAAACAGCGTTGCCGCGGTGGGCAGGTGACCGGCGCCGAAGAGGATCGCCGCAACCACGTTGGCCACCCAGAACGCGCCGACCGTCGGCTGCCCCGGTTCCCTGCGCCACACGAGGCCCAGCAGCCACGCCAAAAGGGTCATCAGGAAAAAGCGCAGGAGTAGTTCTTCGGTGATGCCGCCGTAGAACGAGGCCAGGAACCCTTGCCAGGCGGGCGGGTTCGAGACGGTGTTTTCCAATCCCTCTAGCGTGCCTGCCAACAGGGGGGCGAAGACGACGACGTCCAGCAAGATGATGACCGCGCCCGCAACTACGCCGACGAGGATGGATGGCAGGAGCAGGGCGCGCAGCCGCGGCTCCACATTCTCTTTTGCCAACCACCCGGATATAATCGGCACACCCAGACCGGCCCGTGGCGCCAGCAGCACACCCACGCCCACGGCAATGGCCACCAGGATGGCGTTCTGGATGACCTGAGTAACGATCAACGCGGGCAGCGGGATGGAAAGCTCGGCGAGCTGTTCGAGTATGGACGACTGAAGGCTGAGTGAGTAGGGGATGAGGGCGACGACGCCTACCACTCCGGCCGCCCACAGGATGAGGAACAGCCGTACATCGAACGGTTTCTTTGCCATGAATCTCCTTTTTACAATGTGTGTGAAAAATGTCCCCGAACCTACTTCGAAAATAGGCCGCGTTCTTGCTCCCGCCGGGTCCGTGACCCGGCGGTGGCGCGGGTCGCGGACCCGCGCCGAGCGGGCGTCACGCTGAAAGCGTGATCTACATTTTCGCTCGCCCCCATTCGGGAAACGGGAAACCTGCAGTTTCTCCGGCCCCCTTTCGCAAATGGGTTTCGGCCAACCCCGCCCGTGGGGTCGGCCTTAGAGCGATTTGCCTACGCCTGCTGATGTGTGCGCAGGCCGACGACGGCCAGGTAGTAGGCCAACACCAACAGGTCGAGCGACACCGGCGTGTGGACATCGATGGCGGCATCGCCGAGGGCACGTTGGGTCACGGTCAGCCGGGGCTGCTCCGCCACATCCGTCAAGCGCCAGGTGTATGCGTCACTGCCCAGTGACTGTAAGAGAAAGCGCTGCGTTTTGACCTGAATGTCAATGCGCCCGCTTTGAAAGTCGACCTGGGCGGCGGCGCACTCGACCCCGCCGCGCCACAGTTTGTACTCGTGCCGCCACAACGAAGCCCACCCCAGGCGCGCCCGCCGCCCGCGCGCGTCGACGAACGTGGCGGAAGGGCTCGGATCCATGTGCAACTCGCCCAACAACGTGTCCGCTGCCACAAATCGGTGGCAACGGGACGAACATTGCTGGATCACAACGCGTGCGATGGCCGGAAGCGATTCGTCCATTGCACCCATTCTACCGCATACCGGTGGGCTGCGCAAGCTTATTTTGTGCCGGTCGAAAAGGGGCGCGGCATGCCGCGCCCCTTACGTCTCACGGGAAGGCGAGTGCTACGCCTCGCCGATCTCCTCCAGCTCTGGCTCTGCCCCATCGAGGACGCGTAGTTCGCGGTAGGTGAGCGTCCACACGGTGGACTTGAAGACCTCGGCCAGACCGCCCACGAAGATGAGAGGGATCACCATCGCCAGGACGAAGATCAGCCCGCCGACCACGCCCCCGGCGATCCACCCGGCGGCCTCGCCCAGCACGGCGTAGGCCCCCAGCCCGATCAGAACCCCTGGGATGGCAGCGATGATCCCGGCAAACAGAAACACGCAGATGGAGACGAAAATCATCGCAAACGTCCAAGCGAGGGTGATGCCGAACATGATGAACCACATCACCGCGACGTCCTTCACGTGCCGCCGGACGAAAGCGTATCCTTTGCGAATCGAGTCGATCACCTCCGTTTCTTCCAGCACACACACCCGGCGGAAGAAGTGGGACAGCACGTTGAGCACCGTGCCGACGACGATGGCGAGCAGGATGTACAGGAAGAACAGACCCGCGCCAACGACGCTGCCGATGATCCCGATGGTCACGTCTTCCAGAATCCACACCAGGAACGGCGCGGCGACGACCAGGAGCAGCAGGATGAATACCACGACGGTGGTCAGGGTGATGAGCAAGTCGATCAGGAAGAGCCGCAGCGCCGAGCGCGACCAGCCCATCCGGAACCCCTCTTTCACGCTGCGCTGCCCGTCGGTCTCTTCATGGTCGTTGACCATACGGATGAGCGAGGTCTCCGCCACCCAGCGCGCTATCGTGCTGACGGCGATGAGGATGAGGATCACGCAACCCAGGGCCGCCGCGATACCGATGATGATGTTAAGTTCACTGGCAGCAATCCCTCCGGGGAACTCGTACCCGGGCAGGCCCCACCCGTCGCCGATCCAACTGCCGCCATTCCCGCCGCCACCTCCGCCGCCACTCCCACCGCCGCCACTGTTGCCCCCTCCACTCGCAGTGGTCAGTGCGAGGATGATGCCAAAGATCCACAACGCCCGGTAGCGCCACGTGATCTCGAATGCTCGTTTCAACACTTTTACATGATCCATCTCAGTTCTCCTTCTATACTGACATCTGATGATGCCGCCGGCGGGCCCACCAGGCAGCAAGCCAACTCCAACACGACAACCCGATCACGGCGGTGGCGGCCAGGTTCAGCACGAATCCCCACCCCAGCAGGCCGCCGCTATCCAGCAGACACAGAACGGCTTCTCCCACCCCGTTCAGCCCGCCTGAGGCGGCTACGGCCAGCCACCCGCCGCCCTGGGACGCGGGCAGCCAGCTCAACCCCTCGCCTCCCAGGCCCGCGCCCAACGCCAGGAGTATGCCGCCGGCGATGAGGAAGACCGCCTGGGCGAAGGCCCACGCGCCGACCAGACCCACCGGGGCCAGTCGCCAGCCCACCGTCAGCGCGCCCCGCCACAGCGGCTGCTCTTGATGGCGCGGCAGACGCAGGGCAACCCGCGCGGCGAACTGTTCGGCCGGCAGCAGGCCCGCGGCGGGCGGGTTCTCCTGGAGGAGCTCCCTCAGCGCCGCCAGGCTATCCAGCTCGGCGCGGCACTCGGCGCACCGTTCGAGGTGGCCTTCGACGCGCTGTAGCGCGTGTCCCTTCAGTTCACCGTCGAGGTAGGCGCTCAGCCATTGCGTCACGTGCTCTTTCATTGAGCCTCCATATAATCACGCAATACTTCTTGCATTTTCTTGCGGGCGTAGTTCAGGCGCGACATGACGGTGCCGATGGGGATGTCCAGTGTATCGGCGATTTCCTGGTACGACAGCCCTTCGTACTCCCGCAGAACGAGCACCGCCCGGCTGGCGGGGGGCAAGGCGAGCACGGCAGCCCTGACGCGCGCGCCGCGTTCTTCACCTTCCACCACGGCCTCCGGTCCCCTGTCGGCACTCGGCAGGGGCAGCAGATCGACGTCCACCGTCTCGCGCTCGCGGCGCAGGATGTCCAGCGCGGCGTTGGTGGCGATGCGGTAGACCCAGTTGCGAAACGGCGAGCGCGGGCGGTAGCCGGGCAGGTGGGTCCATGCGCGCACGAAGGCCTCCTGCGCCGCGTCTTCCGCTACATTTGCGTCCCCACACATCCGGTACACCACGTTGACCACTCCTTCCCGGTGGCAGCGAACCAACTCGCCAAACGCATGCCGGTCGCCGCGCTGTGCGCGGGCGATCAGCGCGTGTTCGGTCTCTGATGCCAGTGTGGGTCGACTGCTCACGATCTGCCTGCCTTTTCTACTCTTATAACGAGGGTTAGGGAGATTTTATTCGAAGGTATAATGAACGAAACGGTACCATTGACCGAAACCCATTTGCGGAGGGGTCCGGGGAAACCGGAAGGTAAACCGCAGGGTTACCCGTTTCCCCCGGCGGGGTGCAGGGGCGTAGGGGCGCGGCATGCCGCGCCCTGCTGCAAGGCTATGTTAGACAAGGGCGGCGGGTTTGAAACCCGCCCTACATCGAGACGGTCTATTTTCGGAATAGAGGTCATGATCGCTACGCTCACAACCGATAAACGAAAATGGCTCCTGTCGTTGCGGGTCTCCTGACCCGCCGTTCCGCCCGGTCAGGAGACCGGGCGGAACA
>JAFGOJ010000275.1 GCA_016926575.1 Anaerolineae bacterium
GCTGTGACTTGCGAAAGGAGGGTAACACAAACAGCCTTTCTCTGATGCCGGGCAGGGGGCGGGGACCTGCCCTAACATCTGACAGTAGTTTACCCGAAAACACCGGATGGGTCAATAGGACTTAAGTACTGCTCTCGGATTGTTTTAAGAATTGCTTCACCTACCCAATGATTGCCGTCGCCCCCATCCTGGGTTATAATGGATAGTAACTGCTCAGCTTACGCTTCGCAGTTGCCTTTCCCGCCGTGGAAAGGGTGAGTGGGGTTTTGCGGGCGCTGTTACAATGGCTATACGCTTCACACACTGGAAGGGTAACGATGATCGAGCTGATTTCCATCTTAATCCTGACGTTCTCTTTGACCCTGGTCCTGCTGGGGCTGATTACCCTGTGGCTGGAGAAAAAGCTCTCACGGTGGTCGGGGATCGCTTTGATCGCGTTGGGAGTGCTGGTGGGGGCGGGGTACTCATTCCTCGGCAGCCGCTTCTCGCTGCTGCTGTTCGACCGGCTGGTCGTGCGCGTGAACCTGCCTGCACTGATGGCAACCGCCTTCGGCTACACTATCGGTGTGCTGGGAGGCGCTGCGCTGGCCTTCGGTATGTTCCTGTGGGTGAGCGGACGATATCAGGTATGGCAAATCCGCCGCCGCGTGATTGCTCTGATCTCGGCGGTCGTTTTGCTGGCCGTCACGATTACGTTTATGGCCATGTGGCTCAGCCGACTGCCGCACTGACCCCGCGGCCGATCACTCCACCTGGCTCGATAGCCACCCCAGAATGAGCGCCGGCAAATCCTGCCGCGCGCCGAGCAGTTCCGTTCCGTGCCCCCCGCTGGGATAGAGCGTGACGACTGGCTGTCCCTGAGCCGCCTCTGCCAGCGCCAGCGCCGACTCGGCCGCGTAGGTGTCTTCTTCGCTCGCTACAATAAGGATGGGGCGCGCGCCGTAGTCGACGATCGCGTCGTCGGTGCGCACGCCGCTATAGTCCAGCCCGGGCGAGAGCAGCGCGACCGCCCGTACCGTCGGTTCGAGCGCCGCAGCCCGCAGCCCAAGGTTCGCCCCGATGCTGGCCCCCACCATTGCCGTTCGTTCCGGATCGACTTCGGGTTGGTAGGCCAGCACGGCCCACGCGCGCAGCACGTCGTCGACCAGCAGGTCACCGTCGGCCTGCGGGTCGAACGTCCCTCCGCTTTCGCCGTGCCCGCGCGCGTCCAATGCCAGCACGCCATATCCGGCCTCCTGGAGCTGCGTGGCGAGCGTCGCCCAATCCTCCTTATGCCCGCCGAGCGCGTGCAGCAACAACACCCCTGGCCCCACCCCCTGAGCGGGCGGGTAGAATGCGCCCACCAACGTCACGCCGTCGCTGGCATCGATGCCGAGCCGGCGGTAGGCCGTCGAAGGCGGCGGCGTTGCGGTCGGGTCACTGGGAACGCGCTCCGCTTCCGGGAACGGCGTCGCCACCGATGTGGTGCACGCAGACAGCATCACAAGCACAGCCAAGCTGATGAATACCCATCGTTTCATAGGTCACCTCTCGTCGGAAGTGTACCACAACTGGGCGTAGATAACCAGTGCAGGAACAAACGACCACCCGACATCGTCTTAATGATATGGAGGATCAAGCCAATGAAAAACGTATGGATGTGGGCAATGATCATAATGATCGCGTCGACGGCTTGCGGGCCGGCAGCCATCGGCGCAGGGGACGGCACAGAAGAATCCGCCTCTTTCTCCCCTCTGCCGACGCAGGGTAGCACGTCTCCTCTCCCCATCCCACCCCGAGGGGGTGGGGCGGGGTTCGAGTGGGCGGTCGAAAAAATGGAGGGAGCGGTCATCGTCTATCACCGCAGTGGGGGTTTTGTCGGGTCGGACGATACGTGGTATGTCTACGCTGACGGGCAGGTCGTCGCCAGCGATGGAGAGACGTGGCGCACCAGCCCCGAGCGCGTCGCAGAGTTGGTCGGGGAGATCGAACGGCTGGGCTTTGCCGAGCGTCCGGGAGACCATCTGCCGATCAATCCACACGACGACGGCTTCGCCTACGAACTTGCCGTGTGCATCGGCGATCAGGTCTACGCCGCGCGGGCGGCGGATGGAACGCCGGAGATGCCCCAGGCCGTGTGGGACAGCCTGCAAGCTGTGGCACAGTTCATCGCCGAAACGCAACCGTAGAGACGCCCTGCCGGGGCATCTCTACGGCGACGTGGTATGGCCTTCCTCCTGCGATGGGTCCCCTGTCGCAGGAGCAGGGAGGCTCTGTTGCGGCACGATGCCATCCGCCCGAAGCGTGGGCAAAGACAGCTCCAGGCAGCGCCGTCGACGCTGACCTCGATCACGCCGCCGTCGTACGCATACTCGAAGTCGCGGGCGTGGTTGAAGTGCAGGTAGGCCGCATCCCCCGCCGGCAGCGAGACGGGCGAGCGCATTTGGACGTAGAAGTCGCCGATGCTCGATCTGTCGTAGCCCCACAGGTTGAAGTCGCCGCTGGTGGCGTAGGTGGCGTCGAAGTCGTAGCCGTTGAGCGTCGGCGGGTAGTACCAGTCGTTCGAGCCACTCAGTGTTAAATTCCCCCTAAAGTTTCTTTCAAGGACGCACCTCTATCGAAACAGTCGCGCTCTGGAGCGCACGACCGTTCACGTCGACAGCACGGGCGTGAAACGTGTGCGTGCCGGGCGACAGCCGCCAGTACGCCTCGTAGGGCGGCGCGACGAGGGTCGACAGGGGGGCCCCGTCGGCGTAAAGGGTCACCTCCGCCAGCGCCACGCCGTCACCCGGCCGGGCCGCCACGCGGATCGACTGGTACGCCGCCGGCACGGCTTGCGACAACCGGTACACCGTCCCGGCGTCAGGAGACGTGAGCACCAACGCGTCGTCCGCGCTGCCCGTCGCGTCGCCCGCCGCCGCTGGCAGCAGCGGCCAGCCGTGTGCCCGCGCCCACTCGACCACCTCGGCTGGCGGGAAGACGAACACCTGCTCCGCTACCCGGTTCTCGGGCGTCTCCGGCCCCGCCGCCTGGCCCGTCGCCACGTCCAGCTCCACCAACCGATACCAGTCGTCGGGCCGGGTCGGCGCGGTGCCGGCGACGAACAGCTCGGTGCGCGTGCGCGGGCAGTAGGGTGTCGGCAGCAAGCCCGACGGCGCGCAGACCTGCACCCGTTCCAGGCCGGGCGGTTCGGAGAAGGAGAGCACCGGCTGACCGCGCAGCGCCAGCTCCATGAAATCGTGCCAGATCGGACCGGCCCCCTCCACGCCCGACACCTGCACCATCGGGCGGCCGTCGGCGTTGCCGGCCCACACACCGGCCACCAGTTGCGGCGTGTATCCCACCGTCCAGTTATCCCGCCAGTCGGACGAGGTGCCGGTTTTTGCGGCTGCCGGGCGCGAGAGCGAGAGCACGCTGCTGGAGCCGAAGGCCGGCGCGCGGGCGGCATTGTCGGCCAGAATGTCGGTGACCAGATAGGCCACCCGCGCGTCGAGGACCTGGGAGCCGAGGCCCGGCTGGCTGCGGTAGCGCAGCGCGCCCGACGCGTCGCGCACCTCCAGCACGCCGTAGGGCGTCACCCGCTGACCGCCATTGGCGAACGCTGCGTAGGCGGCGGTCAGCTCCAACAGGCGCACCTCGCCACCGCCCAGCGTCAGCGCCAGCCCGAACCGCTCCCCCGCGCCGAAGGACGAAAGCCCCAGGTCGCCCGCCAACGCTACCATCTGGTCGACGCCCACCTGCTGCAACACGCTCACTGCAGGGACATTATAGGAGCAGGCCAGCGCCTCCCGCGCGGAGACCGGCCCGTGGAAGCGGCTGTCGTAGTTGGCGGGCACGTAGGGCGTGCCCTCGCGCGTGGGGAACGCGGTACGCACGTCAAAGAGGATCGCGGCGGGCGTCAGCGGGTCGGCGCGGCGGGGATCGAAGGCCGCGGCATACGTGAGCGGCTTGATCGCCGAGCCGGGCTGGCGCAGGGCCAGCGCTGCGTTGACCGCCCCGTCGATGGCTGGGTCGAAATAGTCGGGGCTGCCCAAGAGCGCCAGAATCTGCCCGCTTTGCGGGTCCAGCGCCACCAGCGCGGCATTGTTCACGTCGTGGTAGGCGCTGCCCTCGCCCGCCTGCGCCAGCCGCTCCAGGTGGCGGCGCACGATCCGCTGCGCCGTGTGCTGCAAGTCGAGGTCGAGCGTCGTCGTCACCAGCAGCCCTTCGGTGTACAGCGCTTCCAGTCCAACCGCATCCTCCAGCCAGGCGCGGACGGTCATGACGAAGTGCGGCGCTTCGATGGCGAAAGGCACGGCCGCGAATTGGAGCGGTTCCTGAGCCGCAAGGCGCGCTTGCTCCGCATTGATGTAGCCCTGTTCGACCATCAGCCTCAGCACCACGCGCTGCCGCTCCTGAGCCGCTTCAGGGTCGATCAGCGGGTCGTACACGGCGGGGCCTTGGGGCAACCCTGCCAACAGCGCGCACTCGGCCAGTCCCAGCCCCGACACGTCCTTGCCGAAGATCGCCCGTGCCGCCGCGTCGATGCCGTAGGCCAGGTTGCCGTAGTAGGTTTCGTTCAGATAGATCGCCAGCACCTCGTCCTTCGAGTACGCACGCGCGATGCGCCAGGCCAGGATCGACTCGCGCAACTTGCGCACCAGGGTGCGCTCGGCGCGTTCCTGAGGATCGAGCAACACATTCCGCGCCACCTGCTGCGTGATCGTCGACCCGCCCGCCAGCACCTCACCACCCTGGACGTTGATCCACAGGGCGCGCAGGATGCCCGTCACGTCGACGCCGGGGTTGGTGTAGAAGTTGGCGTCTTCGGTGGCGACGGTAGCCTGGCGGCAGGCGAGAGGGATGGCGTCCAGAGGCACCGGCGTGTGCCGCCCGGCGTGGGGATCGATGATTTCGTACAGCAGCCGGCCGTGCCGGTCGAGGATGCGAGAAGAGACGCCGGCCTGCCGCGCGTAGAGCGTGTCGGGCGAGGGCAAATCGACCAGCAGCACCCGCCCCGTCCACGCTGCGCCGAGGGCCAGCAGAAACAGCAGCAACGCCAGAGCAGCCGTCACGCGTTTCTTCGTCACCACGGTATTGTACGTCAGGAAGAAAGGAATGGCAATGAACGAGTTGACCGGAACCTATTTGCGGAAGGGGTCCGGGGGAACCACCCGTCGCTCCGTCCGGTCAGGAGACCGGGCGGAACAAGAGGGACCGCCTGAGACATTAACCCAGGCCCATTTGCGGAAGGGGTCCGGGGGAACCGCAGGTTCC
>JAFGOJ010000276.1 GCA_016926575.1 Anaerolineae bacterium
CATCATCCACCCCTTCGGCGCACACAAACGGCCCGGCCAAAATGGCCGGGCCGTCGCTTTCGCCCAGTAGCCCGGCAATGGGGCCACTTCCTGTGGCGACGGGCCGATTTGAACGGCCAACCAAGGGCTTATGAGTCCCCTGCTCTGCCATTGAGCTACGTCGCCCCCAACGCCAAATTATACATGACTTGCCAAGGTTGTCAAACTCATAGAAGCCTGGTATAATTCCTTCCATCGGCCGAAATGGTGAGTTTGGAGACAGCGTTCGTGATTCGACGCAACACACAAGACCCAACGTATTGGAAAGAATTCCGCGTTTCAAACGCAGACCTCGACCATCTGAGTAACGTGCTGGTCGAAGGAGAAATCCCCCTCCCCCTCAACGACCTCGCCCGCACGCTGACAACGTTCCGCTGCGAACGCGAAGAACAGCGCATCCGCCAGGAACTCTCGAAGGGCAGTCTCTACCTGCCCAAGAACACCTATGCCCCCGGCGACGAGATCGTCTTCCCCATGCTCGAATATGCCGTGGGCGCGGTGACGGGCGTGCGAGAGGGCAAAAATCCCGAGTACGGTGCCTTCCACGTCATACAGGTCGCATTCCCTCACGGAAAAACCCGTGAATTCGCCATCGACCTGGCCGACCACCCCCTGAACGATGCCTTGGAGGTTGCAGCCGAAGAGGTTGCCTCACCCCAAGAAATCTATCAGGAGTACGGCAAGTACGTCCGCACCGCGCTCGAAGCCCGGCTCGAATCTGAACCGGGGTTCATCCGCCTGGCGGGCCACTGGTTCCTTAGAGACCTGCTGGTAGACATCAACGCCGGCCACCTCAACCTGGCCGAAGCCGTCCTCGATATGGCCGGCGGAGGGCCGCTGCCGACGGAGGACCTGGTCGCCCACCTCGACCTCTCGAAAGAGGTCAAGCTCCAACTGGCCGTCTTCTCGCTCAATTACGCGCTCCAAGAGGACGAACGGTTCGACGAGGTCGGCCCCAGCGGTGAAGTGCTCTGGTACCTGCGCCGCCTCCAACCCTTCCCCGTCCTCAACCCGCCCGACCGCTTGCGCCCCAGGGTCGTGGAATACAACCACCATCTGCTCGACGAAACGATGTTCAACATGGAACGCAAGCTCGACGACGAATGGTCGGAACTGGTGGCCGTCCCTGAGACCAACGAGCCGGTCAAGATCGTGCTCACGTTCCCCCACCGCCGCTCGGGCACGCTTCCCCTCTCCGCCAGGCTCTCCCGCGTCTTCCCCACCGGCCGCACGCACCGCATCCGGTTCGTCTTCCGCGACGCCGATACCGGCGAAGAAATGGAAGGCTGGGTCGTCCGCGAGCGCCGTTTCGCCTACGGCCTGCTGGACTGGTACGAACGCCACGACGTGCCCGTGGGGGCGTATCTCGAAATCTCTTGCACCGACGAGCCGGGCGTCATCCTCATCCGGCGCAACGCGAAGCGCGTGCGCCGCGAGTGGACCCGCTCCGTCACGGTTGTCGATGGCCAGTTGTCGTTCGCTATGAGCCAATTCCCGCTTTCCTGTGAGGTCGATGACCTGATGGTGATCATGAGCGAGGACCTTTCCCTCATCGACGCGGCCGTCCTGCACGCGCGGGAACGTAAAATGTCGCTGGCCGATCTGGTCAGGCACCTCTTACCCGAACTGTCTAAGCTCAGCCCTCAAGGTATGGTCCACGCCGCCACGGTCTACAGCGCCGTCAACTTGGTGATGCGCGTCCCGCCGGGACCGATTCTGGCCACGCTGGTCAGCGATGACCAGTATACCAGTCTGGGCGACAATTATTGGGTCTCTCGAACGCGAAATCTGGGGTTTTAGGGTGAACAATGGGTGATGTGAAGGTATCTCTGGCGCACCTCCGGCTGGTCAAACCAATGCTCGACACGCCATTTCACATCAGTTACGACTGGTGGAAGAGCTCAGGGCAGGACTTCCGCATCGAATTGCGGGCGCACTTGTGCCCGGAACATCGGACCATCTACGCCAACCACTTCGACACCGAGGTGATCGACTGGATCGACGAAAAAACCGGCGAGGTCATCCGCGTCGATGGCCTGCAGCACATCATCCACGAGCACTGTAGCAAAGACCCCGCCTACTTGAGCAACGACGTGTCGCTCATCGATGCTGTGTTCCGCGTCTTCCTCGCCAACGGCAACCGCCCACTCACCTCCAAGGAACTGGCGAAGCTGACAGGCCGCCCGGCCCAAAAGATTCTCCTCACGTTGTCCGGCCAGCGCATCTACAAAGGACTGCGGCCGGCCGTAACGGATTTCTAACCTCCCACGCGTCGAACGATGCACACCGCGCCAGTCCCCCGCGTCCTCATCGCCGCCGCCGAATGCCGGGGCTTGGCCAAGGTCGGCGGCCTGGCCGACGTGGTGCGCGACCTATCGCAGGCATTGCGCGCACTCGGTGTGCCCGCCGAAGTCGCCATGCCCTACTACGACGCAGTCCACTGCGACGCCCGCCCCATCGACCGCTTCCTCGTCCACTTCGGAGGGCAGGAGTGGCAGACCGACGTGTTCGAATACACGCTGGGTGCGGTCACCACGTACCTGCTCCGCAACGACCACTTCTTCGGTGGGGCCTACGGCAGCGTCTACATCGACAGCGACCGGCTGGGCCGCGGCCCGTTCGAGGACGATACGCAACGCTTCGCCTTCTTCTCTGCCGCTGCGCTCGAATTCCTCCGGCGCCACCCCGTCGACGCCCTCCACTGCCACGACTGGCACACGGGCCCCCTGCTCACCCTGCTGGCACACGACCCGCGCTATCTCCAGCTCGCGCAATCCCTCCGCACGCTCTTCACCATCCACAACCTCGATTACCAGGGCACGCGTCCCTTCGAGTGGCCCGGCGCAGAGCGCAGCCTGGTCGCCTTCGCCGACTGGTTCCCCGAATTGTACCCGCGCCTGAAGCAGCGTGGCGCCCTCGAACCGCTGCGCGACCCCCGCGCCGCCGATGCCTGCTTCAACCCGCTGCGCGCCGGCATCAACCTGGCGCACGGCGTCACTACTGTCAGTCCCACCTACGCGCGGGAGATCACTCGGCCGGACGACCCTGCCCGCAACTTCGTCGGCGGGCGCGGCCTCGAACCCGACTTGCAGGCGCTCGACCGGCGCGGCGCTCTGCACGGCATCCTCAACGGCCTCGACTATGTCGAGCACGACCCGCTGCACCTGGACCCGCCTTTCGACGTCGATGCGGCCGGCTGGCAGGAGATGCGCCGGTTGCACAAAGACCGCCTCTTAGAAGAGCTCCCCGCGCGCATGGCCCACCTGCGCAACGTGCATCCAGGGCATTTCTGGAATGCGGAACGGGTCCTGGAGAAACTATCGGCTTATACGGCCGCGGCGTGGCAGGCGCGCCCGCTCGTCGTCTCTGTCACCCGCGCGGTCGGGCAGAAGGTCAGCATCTTGCTGGAAGCGCTGGACGACGGCACGCCGCTCCTGGAGGCGCTGCTCGCGCGAAACATCTCTCTCCTGGTGCTGGGAACGGGGGACTTGCAAGAGCAACTGGAGCGTATCAACGCCTACGACAACGGCCTCTTCGTCTGCGCGTTCGACGCCAAATTCGCCCAGACGCTCTACGCCGGGGGGGACCTTTTCCTCATGCCGTCCGATTTCGAGCCGTGCGGCCTTAGCCAGATGATGGCCATGCGCTACGGCTGCCTGCCGCTGGTCTACGACATCGGCGGGTTGAAGGATACGGTTGCGGACATGCAGACCGGCTTCGTCTATGCCGGCGCGAACCGCCCAGAGGCGCGCCGCGCCCTGCTCGCGGCGCTGGACCGTGCGCTGGACGGCTACGCCAACCGGCCCACGCAGTGGCGCGCGATACAATCCGCGGCGATGAGAGCCCGCTTCGAGTGGGAGGCCTCAGCCCGCCAATATCTCGAGCTGTACCGCTAACTGCCGTACATCTCCTCGTAGTCCGCCATCGCTGCCGATACCACATCTAGCGCCTGATGAGCGCCGTACACCTGCTCGATCACCATCTGTGAGTCGTTTTTGATCGTCATCTTGTACGTGCTGAAGTAGTGGCGCAGGCGCTCGACCAAAATCGTCGGCAGGTCCGAGACGTCCTCGGCATCGCCCCAGAATTCGTCGTTGTTCAGAACGGCGAAGATCTTATCGTCAGCCTCGCCCCCGTCGATGGCCTGCAAGCCGCCAATCACCCGCGCGCTCAGGATCACCTCCGAGCGGTTCAAGGGCCGCTCGCTGATCACGCAGATGTCCAACGGGTCGCCGTCGCCGCGCTCTGCTTTGGGAGAGAGGGCATGCACCCGGCGGCCGCAGTAGGTGCGCGGGATGAAGCCGTACAGCGTCGGGGGCACCGACGACGTACGCTGCGGCCGGTCGACGCGAATGTAGCCGGTGATTTTGTCGATCTCGTACTTCACCAAGTCAAACGGCGTGATTTCGATGTAGGCGTGCACCACGCGCGGTGGGTTGGGTCCCACGGCCAGCCCGTGCCACGGGTGGGGCCGCCAACGGTAGAACGGTTCCGGGAATGACATATCACACTCCTGTGGATTGGAAGGTCGCGGCCACGATGGCCTGAGCTTCCGCTTGGATTTGTTTGAGATGGTCGACGCCCTTGAAACTCTCGGCGTAAATCTTGTAGATGTCTTCCGTGCCCGACGGGCGGGCGGCGAACCAACCGTTCTGCGCCACAACCTTTAGCCCGCCGATGGATGCGCCGTTGCAGGGGGCCGTGGTCAGCCGGGCTACGATGGCCTCGCCGCCCAGTGTCTCCGCCGTCACCTGTTCGGGCGAGAGGGCCGCGAGCGCTGCCTTCTGTGCCGGAGACGCCGGCGCGTCGATGCGCTCGTACACCGGCGTGCCAAACTGCGCTTCCAGCGCCGCATAGTGCTCGCCGGGGTCGCGTCCGGTGAGCGCCATCATCTCTGCAGCCAGCAAATCCAACAACAGCCCGTCCTTGTCCGTGGTCCACACCGTGCCGTCCCGCCGCAGGAACGACGCCCCGGCGCTCTCCTCGCCCCCAAAACCGAGCGAACCGTCCAACAGCCCATCGACGAACCACTTGAAGCCCACCGGCACTTCGCACAGCCGCCGCCCCAGGTGCGCCGTCACCCGGTCGATCATCGAGCTGGAGACCAACGTCTTCCCCACCGCCACGTCTGCCCCCCACGCGGGGCGGTGCTGGAACAGATACCAGATCGCCGCCGCCAGGTAGTGATTCGGATTCATCAGCCCGGCGCTGCGGGTGACGATGCCGTGGCGGTCGTAGTCCGAATCGTTGCCGAAGGCCACGTCGAAGCGCTCCTTCAGCGCGATCAAGCCGGCCATGGCATACGGAGACGAGCAGTCCATACGCACCTTGCCGTCGTGGTCCACGGTCATGAAGCTGAACGTCGCGTCGACGCCCGGATTGACGACTTCGATGTTGAGCTTATAGCGCTCGGCGATAGGCTCCCAATACGCCACGCCGGCCCCGCCCATCGGGTCGACACCGATCTTCAGCCCGGCGGCGGCAATCGCCGCCATATCCAACACGTTGTCCAAATCTGCCACGTAAGGAGCCACATAATCATACGCGTGGGTCGTGCCGGCCCGCAGCGCGCGCTCCCAGGGGATGCGGCGCACGGCCTTCAACCCCTCTCGCATCATCTCGTTGGCACGCTCCTGGATGCGCTGCGTGGTGGCAGTGCCGGCCGGCCCGCCCTGCGGCGGATTGTACTTGAAGCCGCCGTCGTCCGGCGGGTTGTGCGACGGCGTGATGACCACACCGTCGGCCAGGCCAGACGTGCGGCCGCGGTTGTGCGTCAAGATCGCGTGCGAGATGACCGGTGTGGGCGTGTAGCCCAGGCCTGCCTGCACCATCACGGTGACCTCGTTGGCGGCGAACACCTCGACGGCGGTGCGCAGCGCCGGTTCCGACAGGGCGTGCGTATCCATCCCCACGTACAGCGGCCCGGTGATGCCTTCGGCGCGCCGCAGCTCGCAGATTGCCTGGCAGGTCGCCAGGATGTGGTCCTCGTTGAAGCTGTGCGTCAGGGAAGAGCCACGGTGTCCCGACGTGCCAAACTTGACTTGGTGCGCGGGCTGGGCGGGGTCCGGCGTGTGCGTGTAGTAGGCCGTAATCAGCCGTGGCACGTTGACCAACATCTCGCGAGGGACTTTTTTACCGGCAAGTTCGTGTATGCTCATAGGACTATTTCGAAAATAGACCGTCTCGATGTAGGGCGGGTTTCTTACCCGCCGACCAGCGGTTACCAGGACTTTGCAGGGGCTCCGCCCCTGCACC
>JAFGOJ010000037.1 GCA_016926575.1 Anaerolineae bacterium
ACCCGCCGACCCTCGGTTACCATGACTTTGCGGTAGGGCGCAGCATGCTGCGCCCCTACCGCCCCTGCACCCCGCCGGGGAAACGGGGAAACCTGCGGTTTACCTTCCAGTTCCCCCGGGCCCCTTCCGCAAATGGGTTTCGGTCAATGGTGCCGTTGGTAGGGGTCGGTCTGAGGCCGCCCCCTACCGACCGGCCTCTTGTTCCGCCCGGTCTCGTTCCTGTGGTGGTAGGCGCGCGATTGAATCGCGCGCCTCGCGTATTGTACACCGGGGGCGATGGTGCGTCAATTCATCTACGGGTATAATCGTTCCAAATTCGTCCACATGACCCGCATGGTTTTGCCGCGTTTTACGTCTTATATTAATGTACGGGAGAGCTACAAGCACGTGGATAACGAAACATCTCTACTACGAAGGGCACGGGCATACGACGAGGATGCACTGAGCGCGATTTACGACCAGTATGCGCCCATGATCTATGCCTACCTATACCGGCGCGTCCAGGACGCCCAACTGGCCGAAGATCTCACCAGTGAGGTTTTCTTGCGAATGTTGCAGGCCATCCGGGCGGAAAAGGGGTGGAAGACCTCGTTCCGCGCGTGGCTGTACCGCATCGCTCACAACCTGGTGGTGGATCATTACCGTAAGCAGCCGCCCGCGCCCGATCTCGCGTTGAGAGAGGAATTGACGGCAGCCCAGAGCACTTTAGACTCTGTTATATCAGAGCGGCTCTCCCGCCAACGTCTCTGGGCTGCCATCAGTTCCTTGACACCCGATCAGCAACACGTCATCGCCCTCCGTTTTGGTCAGCACGTTACGTCGCAGGAGATCGCCGAAGTCATGGATAAGAGCGTGAGCGCCGTCGAGTCGCTCCAACACCGGGCCTTGGCCGCGCTACGCCGAATGTTAGAGAGAGAGTAAAAAAGATGGAAGAACGACGTATCGAAACGCTTGTCGAGGAATGCCTGCAACAGGTACACGGTGAAGGCGACGTCGAAGCTGCCCTGCAGAGCTACCCGCACCAAGCCCCTGAGCTGCGGCCGCTCTTGGAGATGGCTGTGCAGACCACCCACTTCTACACCGACGTCCCGCCGCCGCCAGGGAACCTGGCAGCCGGGCGCGCCCGCATGCTGGAAGCAGCCGCGCAGGAGAAAGAACGCGCGCGCCCTGTTATTATGCCTGTTTTCAAACAAAGGAGGGTATCTCGAATGAAACTTGTGTTTGCAACGCGCCTCATCGGCATGATGTTGGCTGTGCTGCTGGGCCTGACGACCGTGGGCGGCGGTGTGGCACTGGCAGCCAACGACAGCCTGCCCGGCGAAGCTCTCTACCCGGTGAAGACCGCCATCGAAGACCTGCGCATCGGCCTCACCAGCAACCCAGAAGCCCGGGTTGCGCTGGCCCTGCAGCTGGTAGACGAGCGCATCGCCGAGATCGAGGCTCTCACCCAAAGCGACACGCCGGTCCCGGCATCGGTCGTTGCCCGCATGGACCAACACATCCAATGGGCCATGGGACAGGCAGCCCAATCATCGGACGACGCCCTACCCACGTTGTTGGACGACATCGTCCAGCACACCCGCATCCACATCCGGGACCTGGACCGGATCCGCGCCAGCGCGCCGGATCAGGACCAGCTGCGCCTGGAAAGCGCACAACAACTATGCGTGCAAGCCTACGGCGACGCGCAGGCAGGCCTGGAAGACCCGCTCACGTTCCGGCTGCACCATCAGGGGCGTGTGAATATGCCCGAAGATGTCACGCCGCCGGAGCCGCAGGACGGCCACGGGCAAGGGCCTGGGCAGCAAGAACCGGGCGGACCCGGCGAAGGTTCCGACGACGCGCCGCAAGGACCTCTCGGCGACCCGCAGCAGGGCGACCCGCAGCAGGGCGACCCACAGCAAGGCGACCCGCAGCAGGGCGACCCGCAGCAAGGTGAGCCACAGCAAGGCGAGCCACAGCAAGGCGACCCGCAACAGGGCGACCCGCAGCAGGGCGACCCGCAACAGAGCAATGGGCCTGGGCCAGGCGGTAACAACCCGCACATCACGCCTACGCCTACCATCACCCCCACCCTCACGCCGACGTCCACATCGTCCCTCATCCTCACGCCCGCGCCGCCCGCGCTGGGGGCCAGCCTCGGGCAGGCTCAGAGCAGAGCACGTAACCACTAAGACAAACGCGTATGCGGGGGATTCCGTCCCCCGCATACGGCATCGCTTTCGCATCGTTTTGTGTAGCTAAGGAGGCAGCACGTGATCGTCATCGCCAGAGCACCCGTACGTTTCGACTTGGGAGGAAATGGGCTCGACTTTCCCAGCCTCAACCAGCATCACATCGACAGCGTTGCACTTACGGCATCGGTCGACTACTACACGTATACCATTCTGAGCCCCAGATCATCGGACGACGTCAAACTGACCTCTGCCGATTGCCGCGCGCTCTGCCACCGGCCAAAATGCGAAGATATGATTTGGAACCTGCCGCGGGCGGTCGTCTCCTACTTCAACCTGTGCGGCGGTATCGACATTTTCCAGGCCTCGCAGACGCCGCCGGGCACCGGGCTCGGAACGGCCAGAAGCGCGACGGTTTCACTCGTCAAAGCGCTCTCCTTTTGGTGCGGGTTGGACATCGGCGCGCGAGAAGTGGCAGAGCTGGCCTGCCACATCGAACGGGACGCTGTGGGCATGCCCGTCAGCCAGCACGACCACTACGCGGCCGCCTTCGGCGGGATCAATCTCATCAGTGCCACGAAGAACAAAGTGAGCGTCGACCGTCTGGCGCTATCTCAAGAGACCCTCGACCGCCTGGAAGCCGGGCTGATGCTGTTCCTGGTCGATGCGTCTTGCCAGCCCATCTTCGACGACACGCGCAACAGAACCAACACCCAGCGCGCCAGCAAGCTCATCGCGCTGAAGGAGCTGGGTCTCCAATCCTGCACGGCGCTCAAAAAGGGCAACCTGGAGCTGTTCGGCGAACTGATGCACGCCTCCTGGCTGCAAAAACGCCACCTCGTCGGCAGAGCCACCAATTCGTTCTTGGACCAGTGTTACGCGCGGGCGCGGGAGCACGGCGCGCTGGGAGGTCGGGTGACCCCCGCCGGCTGCGGCCATTTCCTCATGCTCTACTGCCCGCCGGAACGGCAGCCCGCCGTCGAAGCCGCGCTCTTCCCCCTGGGCCTGCAACGCCAGACCTTCAAGTTGGAGGATCAAGGCGTGCAAATTATGGAAGCGGTCGCCTGGCCGCAGTTCTCCTACACCGTGCAGGCAGATGAACCGGAGACCAGGAAGGAGTGGACGTTGAGCACGCCAGCCCAGAACATCTCGGTACACATTGCCGCCGAGCGGCGAATCGTAGAACCCGTCGCGTATGGCGGCGCAAGTTAATACCTTCGGGAAGGGTAACTGCTCAAGTTGTACGCCTGGCAGTTCCCACCCACGCGCGTAAAGGAGGGGCGGTTTAGCAAAGCGGGCCTCGGCAGATTGCCGAGGCCCGCTCGCTGTGTATAGCCGCTGTGTGTTAGTTACCCCTCATCACCAGCGGCAGGTAGATGGTATACTCTGTGATCACCACGACGGCGGAATCTGTGTTATCGTCGTAGAACGGTTCGGTGTCGGTGATCGGTTGGTCGCTGGCGATCTCGGCCCAGTTGGTCAGGACATCAGAGCCGCTGACGGTGTCTGAGATTTCGACAGTGAGATAGATCTGGTTCCAGTGCCCGGCTTGAATCGGCCATAGGCCAAAAACGAGGTCGTTGCCGTCGATGACAGGCATCACCGGACACCATTCCACTTCGTTGCACCATCGCTGCGTGGCGGTGACGAACGTCATCGCGTCGGGCAGCGTATCGGTCAGCCAGGCCGTGCCATTCAAGTTCCAGTACCCCGTGTTGGCGTCGTTGCCGAAGGTCAAGCTGAACGTAACCAGCTCGCCGGCCTGCACTTCGCCTGCGATCCACTCCTTCTCCACCCACAGGTTGGGGCCGGTGCCCAGCACGACCGTGGCGATGTTGTTCTCGGGGAAAGCATCGGTGGGGAGCACTTTGGCCGTGTTCGTGAGCACCATGCCGAACGGCAGCGGCCAGGTGTCGGTGATGAAGCTGATGTTGAAACCGACGTTCTCGCCGCCGCGCAGTGCGTCCATCGTGATGGTGAAGACACCGCTGTCCGGATCGTCACCCCAGCGCCACCAGTCGCCGCCGCCCAGCCAGACGCTGCCGTTCATGTAGAAGCCCTCGGGATAGGTGTCGCTGAAGAACACGTCCGACACCATCTGGTCGCCCACGTTCTCGATGTTGATGCTGTACTCGACCTGGCGCGTCTGGTCACCCCAGTCGTGCCAGTAACCATCCTTGCGCACGCGCAGGTTGGGGCCGTGGGCGTAGACCCTCTCGGCCTCGACGTCGGTGTTGTTGTCCAGGTTCCATTCATCCGGCCCTGGGCTGATGGCGATGGTGTTGACCAGCTCCGCGCCGGGTTCGACGTCGGCATCGATCTGGAACTCGAACTGGAAGTACCCCTGCACGCCGTTGGTGACCGTCCCCACGTGCCACACGTACTGGTCCGGCGCGACGAAGGTCGGAACGATCATCTCGATGAAGTTCCAGTTGTAGTCGTAGTGCCACACGTGGAGCAGCGTCGTATCGGCGGGGACCGTCTCGGTGATGGTCACGTTCTCCACCGGCACGTTCCCTTCGTTGCGGTAGTTGCCGTGGTAGTAGAACGTGCCGCCGGGCACCAGTTGGCCGCCGGCCCACCACTTGTCGACGCCCATATCCGCATACGGTTCGCCGACGGTGTGGCAGAACTGCGTCTCCTGCGTGCCGCTGATGCTGTCCGAAGAGTAGATCGCGGCGTGGTTGCACAGTTGGTCTCCGGGGTTGCCCACGTCCAGGCTCACCTCGACGTAGACGTAACCGCAGCGGTAGGCATCGACCGTGGCCCGCTCGACGACCAGCAGGTGATCGCTGCTGCCCACCTCCAGCCAGCCCGGATCGTCGGCCCACCAGGTGAGCAGTGTGGTCGAGAGCGGCAGCGTGTCGGTCAACGTGACCCAGCCGCTGCTGGTGTTGTCCGTCACGTTTCCATTGCACCCGTTCAGGCGGTAGACGAAGGTCTCGCCGACCACCGGATTCCAGGTCCAGGTGTCTTTGTTCACCCACAGGTTGACGTTGCTGCCCCAGACCGTGCCATCCCAGCGCGCCTCTCTCTCCCACTCATCCCCTTCGTCCCAGGGGGGATCGGCGGCGATGCGGGCGGTGTTGACGACGTCGTTGCCCGCCGTCTCCGTGACGCGAACGAAGACGGTGAACTCGATCCAGTCACCCGGTGCGACCGTGCCCAGATCCCAGACAACCTGCTCGCCGCCGGGGATCGTGTCGGTGGTGACGTCGAAACCGCTGGTGTCGTAGAGGTAGGTCATGCCCTCCAGTGTGTCGGTGATGAGTACGTTCTCGGCCGTCAAGCCGCCCTCGTTCCGGTATTGGATACGGAAGCTCAGGTTGCCGCCTGCACCGGGCGTGCCGTCGGACCATTTCTCGATGCGCAGGCGGGGCGCGGGATTGTCCGGGTGCATCTGCACGCGGTCGTTATCCGGCTCGACGTAATTCACCGCCACGTTGGTGCCGGGGACGATGTCGTACCGCCCGCCGAAGTCGCAGAAGAAAGAGCCGCCGTCCGGGTCGACGTTATAGACCTGGATCGAATCGCCGTTCTGCTCGTGAATCTCGCAGCTCACGGCGACCTTGTCCGGCGCCAGCCACGGGGCATTGACGACGCCAGAGACGGTGTCGTCGGTCACGTTGGCGGTGGCGTCGATCTCGCCCACGCGCACGGCGGTGGTGTAGACCTGGCTGCGCAGCAGCCCGAAGACCCAGTCCCCCGGTTCGATGTCCGGCCCCTGCGGCGACCAGTCGTCCCAGTCGATCTGGAAACCGGACTGCCCGCCCCAGTCGGGGATAGGGCCGGTGGTCTGCATCGCCGTCGCCTTGGGCGCTGCGGTGCTGTCGGTCAGCGTGATCCAGACGGTGTGGCCCGGTTCGTAGTTGCCGTTCACCCAGTCGTGGCTGTAGTCGACCGTGATCGCCAGGTCCGGCGTCTGGAAGCGGCGGTGGAAGGTGACGTCGGCGTAGTTGACGCTGGTCCAGTAACGCACCTCGCCCTGCGCGCCGCGCGCGATGTCGGGGAAGAGGGCGCTGAAATTGCCGCTGCCGTCGGTCAGCCGTTCCAGGGTCATGTAATCGTAGACGTCGATGTGCAGCGGTTCCCCGTAGACACCGGCGACCTGCCCCCAGACCGTGTTGGTGATGGAAGAGGCGCTGGCGCTCATCTCCGGCACGGCGAAGACGACGGGCATGACCCCGCTGCCGGCGGCGACGGTGATCACGTCACCGGGCATGAACGCGTCGTCGAACCAGTCACCCCAGCACGTATCCCAGTACGTGCGTTCCTCGTGCGGCGTGGTGACGACGACCGGCGTGTCGTACGCGCAGCCCCACAGGTCGTGTTCGTAAACGTTCAGGTCGACCCACTGCACCTCGCCGCCGCTGAAGGCGACGTCTGTGTCGGTGTTGTCGGTGACGTCAATCTCACCCGGGAGCGTGGTCACCTCGACGACGTTGGTGTACGTCCACAGCGGTTCGCCGGGGTGGTCCACGTCCACCACGAAGTAGGCCCAGGTGCTGTTGCCAGGGTCGAGTTGCTCGAACTCCCAGACCAGTTCCGTAGTGGTAGTAAAGAAGTTGCTCCACATCCAGTAATCGTTCCACTGCCAGCCGTTGAAGGTGGTATCGGCCGGGTAGGTGTCGGTGATGCGCACGCCGTAGGCCGTCTCCGTGCCGACGTTCGTCACGTTGATCTGGTAGTAGAGTTGGCTGTTGTCCCACCCCCACCACTGGTGTTCCTTGGTCACGCGCAGGTTGGGGCCGGGATCGTTGACCGTCTCGCCGTAGGTGCTGACGTTGTCGGCGTAGCTCCACTCGTAGGGCAGTTCGGTGATCTCGGCGGTGTTGAGCAGAAGCGTGTCGGCGGGCACGTCGGGGTCGATCCCCACGATGACGATGAAGTTGTCCCAGAAGCCGTTCTCCAGTTCACCGAACTCCCAGACGACATAGTCATCCGTGAACAGCGTCGGCGTGAACGGGATGGGTTCTTCCGGTCCCCAGTGGAACGCCCACAGGTAGGTAGTACTGACCGGCAGCGTGTCGGTGATGCGGATTGGGCCTGCGGCGGGCACGTTGCCGTTGTTGCCGTAGCCGATGTTGTAGCCGATGGCCCCATCAGGCACCGGCTGCCCAAAGGCCCAGCTCTTGTCGATGCTCAAGTTGGTGTATGGGGACTGTACGTTGCCCCACCAGGTGGCCTCGTTGTTATCTCCATCGATGTCGTTGCCGGAGGCAATCACGACCTCGTCCCAGACCTCCATATTCCGCCAGGCGTCGGCGTCGAGGAGGACGCGCAGGTAGACGTTGCCGCATTCCCACGCCCCCACCGAAGACCTCGACAGCACCAGTTCGTGGTCGTCGCTGAAGACCTCGGTCCAGTACGGCGGGTCGGCCCACCATGTCTGCAGCGTGAAGGAGGGGTGCAGCGTGTCGGTGAGCACCACCTCAGTGCTGCGGGTGGAGCCGTCGTTGCACACCTGGATTTCGTGGATCGATTCGTATCCCGGGGCGGGATCGCCGGTCCAGGCCCATTTATCGACCCGCAGGTACGTGTCGTTGAGCGTGACCTCGGCGCTCCAGGCGTACGTTTTTTGATCTCCCATGTCATAGGGATTGGCCGTCTCGATCTGCACCGTGTTGGTCACGACCTCCCACGCCGCAGCGTCGATCTGGACGAAGACGGCGAACTCGCCCCAACTGTACGGCGCGAGCTCCCCCACCTCCCACACGATAGGGTCGCCGGGCACGCCGGTACCGGTGTGAGTGAAGGAGGAAGAATCGAGCAGGTAGGTCATCCCGTCCAGCGTGTCGGTGATGACGACGCCGGGGGCGGGCGCTGCGCCATCGTTCCAGTAGGTGACGTGCAGCCATGCCACGCCGCCCTCGCCGATGTTCTCGTCGAAGCTTTCTTTGTAGACTCCGATGATGGACGCCGGCACCCATTCGGCCAACTGATACGGCCCATTGGTGACGATGTTGCCCGGCAGGGTCCACGCGTCGCCGTGAGTGGTGATCGCGCCCTCGGGCTGCGGGCGGGCCGGCGGCATGGCGAGCGCAGCCGGGAAGTAGGCCGCGGGTGTGGTCAGGGTGAAGACGACGTGGGTATCGTCGATGGCCTCCACACCGACCAGGTCGGAATCGCTGATGTTGCCGTAATTGTAGTCCTCGGCGTTGGCGAGGTTGTAGAGCACGAAGGCCCACTCAGAGCCGGTGGCCGGATCGAGCGAGCGCAGGATGCCGTACTCGACGTCGTAGGCTGTGACCGGGTCGCCGTTCGTCCACTCCGCGTCGCCGCGCAGGGTGAAGGTGTAGACCGTGGCGTCGCCGGAGACGTCCCAGCCGGTCGCCAGCTCGCCGTAGACGTTCCCATCCGTGTCGAAGTCGGTCAGTCCCAGGAAGAGCTGCTCGACGTAGTGCTGGTTAGCGCCGCCGTACGCCAGCGCCGGGTCGAGCTGGGTCACGTTGCCCCAGGCGAGGTCCAGCGGCCGCGCGTCGCCGTCAAAGCTCCACTGGTCGAGGTGCTGGCCCCAACCGTGGGCCAGGGTGCGGTTCACGTCGCTGACGGTCACGCGGTATTCGACGCCGTAGTAGAGTGGTGCGACAGCCGTGTCGGTCATCACCAGGTAGCGCTCGGCCTCCTCGTACAGGTCGAGGCGGGTGGCGGGCGTGATCTCGGCCGCCGCCTGGTCGATCAGGTCGTCGTAATCCGGGTTATTGTAGCGGGGAGGGTTGAAGCCACTGCCGGAGTGGAACAGGCTGAGGAAGTTGTGGGCGTCCGGGAAGTCGCCGCCCCAGCCCATGCGGAAGATGCCGGGGCGCTCGTCCGCCGCGCCATTTCGGATCAAATCGAGATAGTCTCCCCAGGGCCGGCTTTCCAGGGTGACGGTGACGCCGAGCGTGTCGATCCACATCTGGCGCACCGCTTCAGCGACGGCCTGGTGAGTGGGGGAGTCGTTGAACATCAAGGTGATGGGCGGCGTGCCGGTGTAGCCGGAAGCAGCCAGAAGCGCCTGGGCCGTCGCGGGCGAGTAGGGATGGCCGACGCCCTCGGTATAGCCGTCGACGTGGCCGAACGTGCCGGGCGGGGTGAAAGTCAGCGCGGGCAGCGCCTGCCCGCCGAAGACGTCATTGACCAGCGTCTGCCGGTCGATGGCGGCGGAGAGCGCTGCACGCAGGTCCGCGTTGTCGAGCGGCGGGACGTCGGTGAAGAAGCCGTAGTAGTTGATGAACGAGCTGGGCAGCGTGTAGAGTTCCGTACTGTAGACCAGGTCGGCCTTGATCGCGTCGATCTGGTCGCCCGGCGGAATGATGTCGTCGAGGTCGCCCGCCTGGTAGCCGGCCCAGGCGTCACTTTGCCCAACGAACGTGCCGCGCGCCTGGGTGATGACCACACCGGCAGCGGCGTAGTAGTCGGCAAATTTCTCGATCAAGATGTGCGGTTCGCTATAGGCGGTGGTGGCGCGGGGGGATGTGGGGGCAGGGGAAGCGAGCGGCGCGCTCAGCAGGCGCAGCAGGTCCTGGTCAGATGCGCTCATGCGGGGCGCGGGGTAGCGGGATGGGGGCGGGGGAGCCTGCGCGGCCAGCGCCGCCAGGTCGATCTCGTCCCACGATGCGGGTTCCGGCGGTGGGTCGTCTGCGACAACGGCCGCGGCGGCGATGGCGTCCTCCGCCGGGGCATAGGGAGCGGGCGCAGCGGGCCCGCCGGCTGCGCTGCTGTCGAAAGCCATCAGCAGCGCCAGCAACAGCGTCAGCCCGAAAAGCGTCGATCCCAGCAGTTTGGTTCTGGTTCCGTTCATGTGTAACCCTCCTTGATAGAGCAAAACGATGATTCAAACAATCTTGGTTACGAAAATCGATACATAAACCTCCTTTCGTGCTATTCCGAAAATAGACCGTCTCGATGTAGGGCGGGTTTGAAACCCGCCGCCCTCGGTTAACGAATGCCTTGCAGGGGCTCCGCCCCTGCACCCCGCCGGGGGAACCTGCGGTTCCCCCGGACCCCTTCCGCAAATGGGCCTGGGTCAAC